>JAFTPY010000123.1 GCA_017463035.1 Lachnospiraceae bacterium | reverse complement strand
CGTGGGTGGCAACGCGGATTACACTCCGTCCCATGGCTTATGCTATGGGACGGGTTTTTTATTTTCCGAGTTGGCAAAGTGAGCATAGAGCAGGCGGAGCAAGCTTGCTTGCTCAAGACGGCGGTTATGCGAACGCGCCCGCCGACTCGAATATTTAAAAGGAGGACATACCATGTTAGATTTAAAGTTTGTGAGAGAAAACCCGGAAATCGTAAAGCAGAACATTCGTAACAAGTTTCAGGAGAATAAGCTTCCGCTTGTTGATGAAGTGATTGAGCTTGACAAGGAAGCTCGTGCAACCCAGCAGGAGGCGGATAACCTTCGTGCGGAAAGAAAGCGCATTTCCAAGGAAATCGGCGGTTTGATGGCAAAGGGGCTTAAAGAAGAGGCCGAGGCGAAGAAGAAGCAGGTGGAGGAGTTTGCTACCCGTCTTGCGGAGCTGGAAGCAAAGGAAGCAGAGCTTTCCGAGAAGGTTTTAAAGATTATGATGACCATTCCGAATATCATCGACCCGAGCGTACCGATTGGTAAGGATGACAGCGAGAATGTGGAAGTACAGCGTTACGGTGAGCCGGTGGTACCGGAGTTCGAAATTCCGTATCATACCGATATTATGGAGAAGTTAAACGGCATTGATTTGGATGCGGCGAGAAAGGTAGCCGGTAACGGTTTCTATTACCTGATGGGTGATATCGCAAGATTGCATTCCGCCATTATTTCCTATGCAAGAGATTTCATGATTGACAGAGGTTTTACCTACTGCATTCCGCCGTTTATGATTCGTAGTAATGTTGTAACCGGTGTTATGAGCTTTGCGGAAATGGATGCCATGATGTACAAGATAGAGGGTGAGGATTTGTACCTCATCGGTACCAGTGAGCATTCCATGATCGGTAAGTATATCGATACCATTTTGCAAGAAGAGAGCCTGCCGCATACTTTGACCAGCTATTCTCCGTGTTTCCGTAAGGAGAAGGGTGCTCATGGTATTGAGGAGCGCGGGGTGTACCGTATCCATCAGTTTGAAAAGCAGGAAATGATTGTAGTTTGTAAGCCGGAGGAGTCCCCGGTTTGGTTTGATAAGTTGTGGCAGAATACCGTAGATTTGTTCCGCACCATGGATATTCCGGTCAGAACCTTAGAGTGCTGTTCCGGTGACCTTGCGGATCTTAAGGTGAAGTCCATCGACGTAGAAGCATGGTCTCCGCGTCAGAAGAAGTACTTCGAGGTAGGCAGCTGTTCCAACCTCGGCGATGCACAGGCACGTCGCTTAAAGATTCGTGTAAACGGTGCAGACGGCAAGTATTTTGCACACACCTTAAACAATACGGTAGTGGCTCCGCCGCGTATGTTGATTGCGTTCCTTGAGAATAACTTAAACGAGGACGGCAGTATTAATATTCCGAAGGCTTTACAGCCGTATATGGGCGGAAAAGAAAAGATTGAAGTGAAGTAATTTATTCGGGCAGGTCGATTATGACCTGCCCTTTTTTGCGGAACAATAAGTTTGCCGAATGATATTCTGAATAAAGCGCAAAAAGTAAAAATATTACATCTTCTTGATAAAAAAACTGGATTTTTTTGACAAATAATGGTATAATATATAAGAAAAGTGGCGTTCGTCAATGAAGTATGGCGAATGTATACGGTCGAGGGCCGGTTTGTAAAAGAAAGGAATGTACGGAGGAAACGTACAAGGGGGATATGAAGCATACGAAAGTAAAAAAGGATGAAATATCTGTATATATTGAAGACCGTGAATCGGTTGCAAACATGTATGTGATGCGATGTTTTTTTGTCATGCTGCTGACATTTACCATCGCTTTTATTTTAAATTTAGCGGGAATCTTTGTGATTGAACAGAAGCTGATGATTCGCGCCTATATTCCGTCTGTTGTAATTTACGGCATCGTTTATGCGATAACGAGAGTAATTTCACTTTCCGACAGGAGGACAAAATACTTTATTTTAGCCAGTGTGGTGACCGTATTGACTATTATGGGGGTATATATTACATATCATGTGGTGCTTGCCTCTTTGTTGCCGATTTTGTACGCGATGCTGTATTCTTCCAAGAAGATTATGCGATATGTTTACTGCTTAACGGTGGTCAGTACGTTTATAGTGGTGTACGGAGGATATTATTTCGGTTTGTGTGATGCCAATATGACACTTTTGACAAAGAACAGCCTGCAGGGTCACCTTGTAAACGGAAGCTTTGCGCTGACGGAGATAAACAGTAATCCGGCGGTTACATTGTTGCTGTTTTATGTGGTTCCGCGGTGCTTGACCTACGTTGCTTTTGTTGCGGTGTGTAACAGTATTTACAGAATTGTAAACGGAAGTTTGGAAAAGCTGAAGCTGACTGCGGAACTGGAGAAGGCGAAGGAGGAAGCGGAACAGGCTAACCGCGCGAAGTCACAGTTTTTGGCAAGGGTTTCTCATGAAATCCGAACACCGATTAATGCGGTGATCGGTATGAACGAGATGATTTTAAGAGAGAGTAAGGAGGAAGAAACCGTCCGGTATGCAACGGATGTAAAGGATTCCTCCATGATGCTGTTAAATATTGTAAATGATATTTTGGATTCCTCTAAAATCGAATCAGGGATGATGGAATTGATACCGGTGAAGTACGATTTGGGAAGCCTTTTAAACGATTTATACAATATGATAAACCTGAAGGCAAGGGAAAAGGGTGTGGAGGTTATATTCGATATCAGTCCGGAACTTCCGAGCGGTTATAACGGAGATGATAAAAGAATTCGTCAGATTTTATTGAATCTGCTTACAAATGCCGTAAAATATACCGAGCGGGGGACAGTTACTTTAAAAATGGAGGGAAGGCTTCATGGGGACGTGGCTGTGCTTTCATGTGCCGTTATTGATACAGGTATCGGAATAAAACAGGAGGATATGGAAACAATTCAGCAGATGTATTGCCGGGTAGACGTACAGAGAAACAGGGCCATAGAGGGAACAGGTCTCGGGCTTAATATCGTACGGCAATTTTTGGAACTGATGGAGAGTGAGCTGAAGATACAGAGTGAGTACGGAAAAGGAAGTGTGTTTTCCTTTGAATTAAGCCAGCAGGTGGAGGATAAAACTCCTTTGGGAGACTTTAGAGAAAGAATACAGAGGGCAGATTTCGTGTATCGTTCGAATTATACCGCGCCGGAGGCGAGGGTACTTGTGGTGGATGATTATAAGATGAATCTGAAGGTGTTTAAGGGATTGCTTAAGCAGACGAAGATGCAGGTGTTTGAGGCAGAAAGCGGACAGGAGTGTCTGCGGATGTTGGAGAACGGTACCTTTGACGTTGTCTTTTTGGATCATATGATGCCGGGACTGGACGGAGTCGAGACATTTCATATTATGAGAGAAAGGAAGCTGTGTGAGGGGGTTCCGGTTGTCATGTTAACGGCGAATTCCTTAAAGGGGGATAAGGAGAAGTATTTGCGGGAAGGGTTTGACGGCTTTTTGTCTAAGCCGATTATACCGGAGAAATTGGACAAAATGTTACTGCATTACCTTCCGAAGGAGCTTGTTCACTTAAAGGGGGAAGCAGAAGAGACAGAAGAGAAACGGCAGGAAGAAAGGTATGAACCGGCGACAGAACAAATACAGGAGGAGACGGCGGGGGCAGGAGGGACGAAGCAGGTAACTTTAGCCGGTTTGCGGGAGCGTTTGCCGGACATAGATTATCATGCGGGTCTGACTTTTTGCGGAGGAGATGAATTGTTTTATTTGGAATTGTTTCAGTGCTTTACACAGTTGACGATAAAAGAGGTGCTGCGTAGTTGCAGGGAACAGGGTGATTATCAGAATTATTGCATTCATGTTCACGGCTTAAAAAATAATGCCTATTCCGTAGGGGCAAAGGGAATCGGAGATTTGGCATATGAGATGGAGAAAATGACCAAGGAAGGCTTCCCTGAGGAGATAGAGGAGTGGCAGGAACGGTTGTTCCGACTGTATGACAGAGTGTGTGACGAATACGATAAGGCAGGAATGTAACGGAAACAGAATACAGCAAAAGAGGTGATCTAATATGAAAAAAAATTGGACGAAAGTGGGGATGGTGGTTCTCGGAATTGTTATCAATGCGGTGGGCCGTTGGATTGCTTATCAATGGAAACTTCCGATGTGGTTCGATATGACGGGAACCTTTATTGCGTCCTATTTTGCGGGAATTTGGGGAGGAATTGTTGCTGCGGTTTCCAATAATGCCATTGCCTGCATCTATGATACCGGTTCACTTATATACTCTGTTGCCGGAATTGTTGCGGCGATTATGATTTGTTACCTGATAAAAGAAGGATACATGAGCCGGACCTTGAAAGCGGTTGTATCATGTTTTGGGTTGGGAATCGTATGTACGCTTATTTCTTCGCCTCTTAACCTGGTGTTTAACAACGGCTATTCGGGAAATATTTGGGGAGATACGTTGGTGGATATGCTGCTTTGGTATGATGTGCCGAAGGTTGTTTCTTCCTTGGCGGGAGAGGCTATTGTGGAAATCATAGATAAGCAGGTGTGTGTGTTGACTGCGTTTTATTTGATTCGTTTCTGGGAACGAAAAGAGAAACGGAAGAAAGAAAAAAAGGTGCCGGTAGTTTCGTTATTGGCAGCAGTAGCGATGTTTGCTTCGCTTTTTGCACCGGCATCGGCACAGGCACAGGAAGAAGGCGTATCGGATGATTTTGTAGAGACCGTATATAACAATGCAAACGGAATGGTCGTTTCGGAGGCAAATGCTATTTGTGAGACGAACGATGGCTATATTTGGATCGGAAGTTATGCGGGATTAACGCGATATGACGGAAAAGAGTTCGAGTTCGTACGGGAGGGCGGACTTGTTAATGTTGTGGGAATGATGACCGATACCCGGGGAAGGTTATGGATAGGAACAAATGACGCCGGAATCGCAAGATATGAAAACGGGAAATATACGTATTTTACGGTGGAGGATGGGCTTCCGTCGAATTCCGTAAGATGTTTCGCGGAAGCAAAGGACGGAACTGTATACGTGGGAACCAGTGATAAACTTTGCAGATTTCGCGAGGATGATACAATTGAGGTTTTGAATACGGGAGCTACCTTTGTTAAGGCAATGGTGATTTATGACGGCATGTTGGTGGTTATGGATAATGCGGGATGTATTTACGGGATAGAAGAGAACGGTAAACTGAGTGTGGAGGACAAGGCGAAGGAGTATTTTTATTATTGTCTGGCAGTGACCTCCGAGGGACTTGTAATCGGTACGGAATCAGGAGAACTGTTTGTATTTGAACGCTACGGAGATTCTTTAAGGATTAAAAGGCAGATTCCGATTACGGCAAACGAGATTTCCGCTATTTATGAGGATAGTGAAAAACGTTTATGGATTGCTACCGGAAACGGAGTCGGTTATCTGGATGAGGAAGATATATTTCATGAAATGAAGCTTGAGAAATTTTCCTCGTCCTTTACAGGGTTTCACGAAGACTATCAGGGAAATATCTGGATTGCTTCTTCAAATTATGGGGTGATGAAGCTTTCGGGGAGTTCGTTTATTAATGTATTTGAGAAGGCGCGAATCCAGAACGTGGTGGTAAATGCGGTTGCATATTATGACGGAGTGTATTTTTTCGGGACAGATAACGGATTGATCACCTTTGACGGGATGAAGGTTACACAACGTTATTATGAGCTGAAGAAAAAGACGGAAGGGTGCAGAGTACGTGCTTTGTATGCGGATGACGCGAACAATCTCTGGGTATGTACTTACAGCGGACTGTTTTGCAGGAGTGCAGAGGGAAAGATTCGGTGCTATACAGTGGCGGATGGGGCAACCAGTGACCGTTTCCGTTGTATTACCGGCTTGGCGGACGGAACAATTGTTGCCGGAACGGCAGACGGAATTAATTTTATTTCCGACGGGGAAATTACGGGGACATTGACGGCTGAAGACGGGCTTGCCAACACACAGATATTGTCGGTGGTGGATGCCGGTGACGGAACCGTATGGGCAGGTAGTGACGGAAGCGGAGTTTATGTAATCTCCGACGGGCGGTTAAAAACAGTTTATAACGTAGAAAGCGGATTGTCCTCTGATATTGTTTTGCGAATTGTTCCTCATGAAGACGGTTTCTTTTTTGTAACGAGCAATGCGTTGTGTCACGGAGACCGGAACGGAAATATAAGAAGACTGCGCAGTTTTCCGTATTTTAATAATTACGATGTGATTATTAATAATGATAAGGCATATGTTACCTGCAGCTCCGGTTTGTATGAAGTAACGGTAGATGAGCTTTGCTCCGATACAGAGACACGATACAAGCTATACGGGGCAGGAGAAGGACTTCTTTCCGGACTTACCGCAAACTCATGGAATTATGTATCGGAGAGCGGAGAAATTTTTCTATGCGGAAATGACGGCGTAATTGTATTTGACGGAAGAACGGCAGGAGAAATCGGTGAGTTGAAGTTCGGAATTACTTCCATGGAGTGTGACGGAAACGTCATTGGTATGGTTGATGAAGAGAATTCGGTAATTCCCGCAAAGACAAGAAATGTTTCTTTGTATGCTTCGGTTCGGAATTATGCTTTTGGTGATGCAAAGGTGAAATTTTTTGTTCGGGAACTGGATGAAAATCCGAAGGTTTATGACTGGGATGAAATTGAACCGATTCGTATTTTTAAACCGGATTTGCCGGTTTATCATATCTGCTTGCAGGTTTTGGATGATTCGGGAGAAACGGTATTACAGGAGTCCGTTTATACGGTAACCAAGGAAATGCAGGCATGGGAGAGGCCGTTGTACAAGTGCTATCTGGTGATTGTATGTTTGGAAATCTTTATGTTTACGGTGTTGAGCGTAGGCGGAATGGTTCTGTTTGTGCTTCGAAAAAAAGAGTTGGAGAAAATGCAGCATGCATTGGAAAGTAAAGTGGCAGAACAGACCGGGGCGTTGACGGAACAGCAACAAAAGTCCAAGGAGTTGTTTTTGCAGACGGTTACGGCACTTAGTGAAGCGGTGGATGCCAAGGATAGGTATACAAGCGGTCACTCGAAGCGGGTGGCGGAATATGCACGGATGATAGCGGCAAGAATGGGAAAGAGTAAAGAGGAACAGGAAGAAATATACCGTGCGGGCTTGCTTCACGATGTAGGTAAAATACGTATTCCGGAGGATATAATCAATAAACCGGGAAGGCTTACGGATGAAGAGTTCAATGTCATTAAGGTGCATCCGGTAACGGGATTTCATATTTTGCGCGGCATATCAAACAGCAGTATGATAGCAGTGGGTGCAAAGTATCATCACGAACGGTATGACGGGAAAGGTTACCCGAACGGCTTGGCCGGAGACCAGATTCCGGAGGTAGCCAGAATTCTGGGGGTAGCGGATTCGTACGATGCAATGACCAGTAACCGTAGTTATCGAAAGGCTTTACCGCAAGAGGTCGTAAAGGACGAGCTGGAAAAGGGAAAGGGAACACAGTTTGACCCGTATATTGCGGATATTATGATACAGATGGTGGAAGAGGATACGGAATATGAGATGCAACAAAAAGATTCTATGCAACGTTGTATCCTTGTTGTAGATGATGAGCCGATGAATCACAAGTTGATTACTCATATTATGAAGGATGAGCCGATGTATGAAATTGTTTCCGCAGGGGGTGGAAAAGAGGCCTTAGAACTTCTGGAAAAGAGGAGTTTTGATCTCATTCTTTTGGATGTAAAGATGCCGGAAATGGATGGTCTGGAGGCACTTCGTCTTATTAGGGAGAAATACCGTACACCGGTGGCGTTGATGACCGGTGACCGGAGCTTTGACATGGCAATGGAGTTTGCGGCACTGGGGTACGAGGATTATATTACAAAGCCGTTTTTACCGTTGCTTATGAAAGAGATTGTTCATAATATGACGGAAAGGACGAATATAGAAGAGTAACAGAACGGGATGTGATTCAAGAGAAGCATCACGGAAGTTATTAAAAACGGAAAGACGTATACGGTAACCGGAAAGCAAACCGTATACGTCTTTTTGGAATTGAAAAGCCTGTTATCTTGCTAAAATCTGTGTAATCTCACCCACATACATGGTATGCATATCGCCGTCTTTATAGAAGGTATCCGCAAGCTTCGGGTCAATGAACTGGTCTGCGGTCATACGGGTGGAGGAAAGCTTCTTACAAATGAAGACTAAGTTGCCCTCATCGATAAACGGCGTGTTGTCACTGTAGTTGACGTTAAAACGTGCACCTGCGATTTTGTCTTCGTCTCTGCCGGATACGGTGCCAAGGTACTTTAAAGCCGGTTGCTGACCTTTAAAGAAGGTGAGGGAGAAGGTATCGTTTGCGTCGATGAATTCTTTGGTGTAGCGGCTGTCGCGAACAAAGACGTAAGCAACGTTTTTGCCCCACATGACGCCTAAGCCTCCCCAGGAAGCGGTCATGGTGTTTGCTTTTTCTTTATCACCGGCAGTGATTAACATCCATTCCTTGCCGATTTTGGTAAACGGATTTAATTCCAGCATGTCTGCCGGATAAGGTTGAAATGTGTGCATGGTAAAACCTTCTTTCATTTTCTTTTCTATAGTGTACCATAGTTTTTCAAAAATGTGAATGACGAAAAGAAGAAGAACTGCGTGAAAATACACGCAGTTCTTTTAAAATATTATTGTATGTCAATTTACGAAGAGCGCTATTTTGTATCTCCTTCATCAATCGGTTTTTGTATCAGACTAAGTATCACAAAGAATGCAACAATCAGTAAGGTACCCAGGCTGAGGCAAATAAGTGCGTTTTGTACAAAGCCCGCAACCAGAAAACATACGAAGCTGATTGCTGCCACGGTAATTGCATACGGAAGCTGTGTGGACACATGATTTACATGGACGCATTGTGCTCCGGCAGAGGACATAATCGTGGTATCGCTAATCGGAGAGCAGTGGTCACCGCATACCGCACCTGCAAGACAAGCGGATATGCCGATGTAGAAGATTGGGTCGCTCGGATCAAAGATGTAGCATACAATCGGGATAAGGATACCGAAGGTGCCCCAGGAAGTACCGGTTGCAAATGCCAACAGACAGGCTACCAGGAAGATAACTGCCGGAAGGAGACGTTCCAGACCCGGTGCGGCACCCCTCATTAAAGCTTCAACATAAGAAGCGGAACCTAGCAAATCATTGGAGATGTTTTTAAGGGCGGTAGCCATAGTGAGAATTGTAATTGCCGGTACCATGGCAATAAAGCCCTTCGGTACACATTCCATTGCTTCTTTAAAGGTAATCAGCTTACGGCACATCAGGTAAATAACAATAAGAATTAATGCAACGACAGCACCCCACGGAAGACCTACGGTAGCATCCGTGTTGGAGAATGCTTCTTTAAACATACCTGCGTATTCCGGGTCATCACCGAAGAAGCCACCGTTGTAAATCAGTGCATATACGGAAATGGCAATCAAAGCAAGAATCGGTAACAATAAGTCCGGGACACGTCCCTTTGGATTGGAGGAAACTTCCATTCCGTCCACACGTTCATCGGTGGAGAATAAATCGCCCTTTAGGACCGCGTTTCTCTCATGTTTTGCCATAGGACCGAAGTCACGCTTGGAAAGTACCAGTGCAATGATAAAAACGAAGGTTAATAAGGAGTAGAAGTTATACGGAATCGCTTTGATGAAAAGATCGATACCGTCCATACCGGTGCCTTCCGTGTAGCTGGCAACCGCAGCGGCCCAGGAACTGATCGGAGCAATCATACAAATCGGAGCTGCAGTGGCATCGATTAAGTAGCTTAACTTTGCGCGGGATACTTTATGACTGTCGGCAACCGGAAGCATAACGGAACCTACGGTCAGACAGTTGAAGTAGTCGTCAATAAAAATGAAGATACCAAGTATAAAGGTGGCGAGTTGCGCTCCGATACGGGTCTTGATATGGGTCTGAGCCCAACGTCCGAAGGCTGCGCTTCCGCCGGCCTTATTGATGAGGGCAACAATAACTCCTAAAATAACAAGAAAGAGGAAAATGCCTGCGGTTCCCTTGATGGCAGCAATTAAACCGTCGCTTACCACGTGGTCGATGGCAGTGGTAGCGGAACCGTTGCAGGCAAATATACTGCCGACAACAATACCGAGGAATAAAGAAGAATACACTTCTTTTGTAATGAGTGCCAATGCAATTGCAATGATGGGAGGTACCAGTGCCCAAAAGGTGGCAACGGTTGGGGTTCCGGTTGCGGTAACGATGATAGCCATAATAACAGAAGCAATCATGACGAGTAACGCAATCACGGAAGTGACTCTTTTTTTCATGTAAGGAAACTCCTTTCTTTTGTAAAACAAGATATTTGTGGATTACTCACAAAAACATTATACGAAAATGTAGGATATGTTGTCAATAAGTTCCAAAAAATAATAAAGCTTGTTGACAAAAAAGAGGATTTAAATTATAATTGTATTAAACAATTAATACAACAACACAATAATACAAGAAAGGAGTTGGGCAGATGCCATGGGAAATATCATCTGAGAAAAGTGTATATCTGCAGTTGATTGATATCATCAAGCAGAAGATTATGTCCGGCGAGTATCAGCCGGGACAACGTTTGCCGAGTGTGAGAGAACTGGCAGCAGATGCCGCAGTCAATCCGAACACCATGCAGCGCGCATTAACGGAGCTGGAACGGGAGGGGCTTTTGTATACCCTGCGGACCAGCGGAAGATTTGTATCGGAGGATGGGAATATGATTGACGGATTACGTATGACAGGAGCAGAGCAGAGAACGAAAGAGTTTTATCTGGAGATGATTCAAAGCGGTTTTTCCTCGGAAGATGTTCGTCGTCTTTTAGAGAAGGCAATCGAGGAAGCAGAAGAAAAGTAAGGGACCGGCAGTGTGCCGGAGAGTGGAGGATGTATGTACAAAGAAGGGTACGTAATGGAATGTAAAGGTCTTTCTAAAAAGTATAAAAGCTTTTTTGCATTGTATCAAGTGGATTTAAAGCTGGAACGCGGAAAGATTATCGGTCTGGTGGGACCGAACGGAAGCGGAAAGACTACATTGATTAAGTTGATTAACGGTTTGCTTGTGCCGACAGAGGGAGAAGTATTAATTAACGGTACGGCACCGGGACCGGAGACAAAGGCACGGGTGTCGTATTTACCGGATAATAATTATTTGAGTAATTGGATGACTGTAACACAGATGATTGACTTTTACGGGGATTTTTATAGTGACTTTAATAAGGAAAAGGCATACGATATGCTTGCAAGTCTCGGCCTTGATCCGAAGCAGAAGTTTAAAACCATGTCCAAGGGTATGAAGGAAAAGGTTCAGCTTGTTTTAGTGATGAGTCGCGATGCGGATTTGTATTGTCTGGATGAGCCGATTGCAGGAGTGGATCCGGCGGCAAGAGATTACATTTTGCGGACGATTATCAGTAACTATGCCGAAGGTGCTACGGTACTGATTTCCACCCATCTGATTGCGGATGTGGAAAAAATTCTGGATGAGGTTGTGTTTATCAGAGACGGGGAAATTGTCCGGCATGCGGCGGTGGAGGAACTCAGAGAGCAGTATGACCGGTCTGTGGATGCTTTATTTAGGGAGGAATACAAATGTTAGGAAAATTACTGAAACACGAGTGGATAGCAACAATAAGAAGATATGCTTTGTTTTATCTTGTATTAGGGGCAATGACTTTGTTTGCCGCAGTAATTCATGCTTTGCCGGTGAATAATTTCTTTTTCTCTATGGGTGAGGGTGCGGTTCTTGTACTGTATGTAGTTACTGTAATCGGAGTATGTTTTTGCAGTACGGGCATGGCTGTGGTCCGCTTTTACAAGAATATGGTATCCGACGAAGGTTATTTGACCTTTACCTTGCCGGCAAAGGTAGAAGAACTGGTACTGGCGAAGTTTGTGATGGCGGCCTTGTGGCAGGTGGTCACCATTGTGTTGAGCATCGTATCACTGTTTTTGGTATTTGTACCGGGACATATTGAACTGAAGGAATTAGCCACGCTGATTTCTCAATTGACCGAACAGTCCGGAATGAAGATTTCTGTGTTTGTGGCGCTGCTTATGTTTAGCTTGCTGCATCAGATTTTACTGTATTATTTATCCATTGCGGTAGGCCAGTTGTTCGGAACTTATAAGATATTGGCATCCGTAATTGCATACTGTGCTATCAGCTTTATTTTAGAGATTGTACTGGTAGTGATTTTTGTAGGAGTGTTCTTTATTGTCGGCTTTGATGAAGTGGATGTCTTTATGAATTCTGTAAGCGGAATGACAAAGTTTTCTTTCATCAGCATGGGCTGGACACTGGTATTGGGAATTGTGGAGTACTTCATAGTATGTAACTTACTGAAAAAGAAGTTAAATCTTGCTTAAATATTTGAAAACGGACGATGGTAATATTTTCTCGTACTTGTAGTGTATGCTGTTTTATGATAAACTGAAGATACAGGATTGCGGAGGCAGAAATTCCTGCCTCCGTTTTTACTTAACAGATGTGTGATGGGTTACGGAAAGGATGAGAGTATGAGAAGGTACGATGTGAGAAACAAAGGGTTAGGAAAAAAAACGGCGGTACTGGCTGCTGTAGCGGTATTGGGCTTTACGGGACCGATAACAGGTGTGCAGGGAACGGTTTTGTTCGGCAGTACGGAAGTGAGCGCGTATGCTGCGGAGGATATGTTGGGCTATGAGAATCCGGAAAAGATTATTATTGCGACTCCGAACAGTAATAATTACTCTACCACGGCATCGAAAATCAGTATTTTGGGTGCCTGCGATTACCGGTATCCTTTGACCATGAACGGAGAACCGGTAGAAACTACGGAATATGGTTTCTTTACTGTATATGTGACGCTTTCCGTGGGAGAGAATGTGTTTCTGTTTGAAAACGGTGAAAACGGTCACCGGCTGGTAATCAATCGGAAGAAATCAGCTTCCGGCGGTTCTTCGGGAGGCGGAACATCGGCGAAATATAAGGCGGTTGCTAATAAGATGGGAGAACTGACGCTCCCTTACACCATGCCGTATTCTGCACCGGGAACGGTTAAGATTGACTACTTGCCTCTGACACAGAATACCACCTTCCGCATTGTGGGAGAGTGGGGGAACTATTATAAGCTGCCGGACGGGACTTATGTGCCGAAGTCCGCGGTAAAGGTGTATTCCTATAAGATGCCGTCCAATAAGGTGAGTAAAGCAAAGGTAGAGTATAACAAAAACACCCATACGGTAGAGACTACATTTTCCATGAAAATGGATGCTTTGTATGATGTGCAGGTAGATGGAGATAAAGTAAAATTTGTTCTTTACGATACCACCTCCGGAGGGAGTGTATCCGTTCCGGATAATCCGCTGGTGTCCTCCGTGTCAAGAAAAACGGATGGAAACGGGCGGGCAATTTATACCTATCAATTGAAGGACGGAGATAAGCTGTGCGGTTTTGATGTGTTTACGAAAAACGGAACCATGACATTTGTGCTTAAGTATGCACCTGTGTTAAAGCAACAGGGTTCTTTGGAAGGTGCGGTTGTTTTACTGGATGCCGGGCACGGAGGGAGCGATAACGGTGCTACGGGACCTATGGGGGTTCAAGGACCGGTGGAAAAGGATATAAATCTTGATTTAACTTTGCGAGTTAAGAAAGAATTGGAGGAGATGGGTGCGAAGGTAATCACGGTAAGAGAAAAGGATACATATTATACACTCAATGAACGGGTAGAATTGATTCGTGAGATTAAGCCGGATTTGTCTATTTCCATTCATGGTAATTCCATGGGAGTTACCTCGGATTATTCCTTGTCCTCCGGATTTTTGACCTTTTATTCCTATAACAATATTCAGGACGCGGCAGGAGTTATCAACACCTCTGTAAACGAAACCATGGGCTATCCGAAGCGTTCGATTCGGAAGGCGAACCTGTCCCTGACCAGATTAACCGCATGTCCGGCGGTATTACTGGAAACAGCGTTTTTATCGCATCCGGAGGACTATGAGTATCTGTTAAAGTCTTCCAACAGAGAAAAACTTGCCGATGCCATAGCCAAGGGGGCGAAGGATTATTTGGAGAGCGTGGCGGTTTACGAACAGTCCGTTCGGAAGCATACGGTAAAGCGGGGAGAAACGCTTTCGTCCATTGCAAAGAAGTACGGAGTTACGGTGGATGCCATCGTAAAGGCCAACAATATTAAGAATAAAAACGTGATTCATACCGGAAGCGTGTTTGTGATTCCGGCAAAATAAATAGGATTTTGTCACTTCTGCGGAATATTTCAGGAAAGCAACCGAAACTTTGTGAAAAGAAACGGTTGCTTTCTTTGTGTAAAAAAAGTATAATGTACGCGGGATAGTTTCGCGGTGTTTAACAGAGCGGGACAGGGGAGAGAAATGTTTTCGGAAGGATGGAAAATATGTTAGAGTTATTATTTCACGGAACGAATCAGGGAATTTTTGCATTTATCGGAATTATGGCGGCATATGCGCTGACTTGCATTTTACTGCACTTTTGCGGGGGGCTTTTGCCGAGAGACGGCGGAAGGGATTTTGCCGTAGACGGAAAACTTTCCCAGGGAAAGCCGCGAGGCGCCGGGTTTGTGTTTATTCTGATTTTTGCGGTGACTGTATTTTTGTTCCTGCCCTTGGACCGGGAGCGCTCCATTTATGTGATTCTTACGATTGCGGCCATGTTGACCGGATTTTTGGATGACTGTTCCAAGGCACCGTGGGGAGAATACAAAAAAGGTATTTTGGATTTGATTATTTCCGTTATGATGGCGGTTACATACATTAATTTTAACGGGACTACGTTGGCAATCGCCTTTCTTGATTGGCAGACAGAACTTCCGACCTGGTTGTTCGGCGTTTTGGCAACGCTGTTGGTATGGGTTTCTATCAATGTAACCAACTGCGCGGACGGTGTGGACGGCTTGTCCGCAACGTTAACCAGTGTCACATTGATGAGCTTTTATTTTACCGCGGAGTCCACCGGAATGGAGGAGGACTATCGTTATATGACGTTGCTGATGGTAGCGTGTCTGTTAGGGTATCTTTGGTACAATGCGACCCCGAGTCGCATGATGATGGGAGATGCGGGTTCCCGTGCCATGGGTCTGTTTATTGCGGTGATGGCGTTAAAGAGCGGCTATGTATTGTTGTATATACCGTTTGCGTTGATTTTGATTCTGGACGGTGGTCTGGGTCTTGTGAAGGTGGCGCTCCTTCGATTTTTAAAGATTCGCATTTTGAAAAACACGAGAACACCGCTTCATGATCATGTGCGTAAAAATCTCGGCTGGTCCAATACCCAGACGGTGTTTAAGTTCGCGATTATACAGATTGTGATTGCTTTTGCGACCGCGTGGCTGATACGGTAAGCTGGAGAGAATGAGCCGGACGGAACAGCAGAGTTCCTTCGGCGGAATGTGAAAAAGGAACGGATTTACATATGAAACAGTTGAAACGACAGGAAAATAAAAAATGGTTTTTAAAAGGAATGAGGCACGGCGTCCCCATCGGTCTGGGATATTTTGCGGTGGCATTTACCCTCGGTATTACGGCAAAAAACATCGGCATGACTCCGTTACAGTCGGCATTTATGTCCTTTACCATGCATGCCTCGGCGGGGGAGTTTGCGGCGATGACAGTCATTGCAGCAGGTTCCGGCTATGTGGAGATGGCAATCACTCAGCTTGTGATTAATCTGCGGTATTTGCTCATGTCCTGTGCTTTGTCTCAGAAGGTATCGGAGAAAATGCCGTTTGTACATCGTTTTTTTATTTCGTATTACATTACGGATGAAATCTTCGGCATTTCTTCCACTGTGGACGGGAAATTAAATCCGTGGTATACCTACGGTGCGGCCTCGGTTGCGTCTCCGGGCTGGGTATTGGGTACCTTTCTCGGTGCGGTAGTGGGAAATATTCTCCCGGCGAATGTGGCCAGTGCTATGAATGTGGCGTTATACGGAATGTTCCTTGCTATTATTATTCCGCCGGCACGAAAGCATAAGGTGATTGCTGTAATAGTTGTGGTGTCTATGTTGGCAAGCAGTGTATTTACATTACTTGCGGAGTATATACCGCTGTCCTCAGGAATGCGGATATTGATTCTTACGGTGGTAATCGCCGGTATCGCGGCCTATGTACATCCAATCGAAGAAAGCGGGGACTCTGCAAATGAAGGATAGTATTTACATTTATTTATTGGTGGCGGCCGGTGTGACTTATCTAATCCGTGCTTTGCCTATGACATTGATCCGGAAGAACATTAAGAACAAATACATTCGTTCGTTTTTGTATTATGTACCGTATGTGACTTTAGCGGTAATGACGTTTCCGGCTATCCTTACGGCAACGGCCAGTGTGATTTCGGCGGCGGTCGGTTTCGCAGTAGCACTCCTGATTGCTTATTTTGACGGCAATCTTTTTAAGGTGGCAATGGGCGGATGTATCGCGGTGTTTTTGGTGGAATTGTTTTTATAGCGCATGATTGCCGTAGTTTTAGACTGTAAAGAAAATATTTTCTGCATACAAAAAGGGATCTCTGACGAGGTCCCTTTTGTGGTTTGCACAATGAAACGTTCAATTGTTATTTGCCGGAGAAAATCAATCTTCTACCGAAAGCCCTGCATCCAGATAGGCCTGCAATACACGATAGTAAACATCCTTCGGCTTGGTAGGAGTGGAGAATAAGAGCGGTTTCTGTCCGCCTCTCCAGGAGTTCTGGTCGGAAATACCCCAGTAGGTAAGACCGGTAATTTTTCCGCCGTTTTTCTTAATATCCAAAAGATAGGTCATTAATTCATAGTAATACTTTTCCTGAACGGAAGCATTGTTGGTAGTAACATCAAGCTCTGTAATTTGTACCTCCAGACCGGTATTTAAAAACGCATTTACCGTGTTCTTAAAAGAGGAGGTAGAAGGGAAGCCGGTGTCCAAATGCGCCTGCATACCGAAGCCGTCGCAGACAATTCCATCTTTGTTAATGTAGTTTACAATGGAAATCAGTGACTGGGTATTCATGTAGGTGTTGTAATCGTTGAAAATCAAGGTAACCTTATCACGAATGCCGTACTCGCGTAAAACATCATCTGCAATTTCGAAGGCCTTCTTTACGAAGGACGGGGAAGTATTCTTTGCTCCGTAAATCGCAATCCAGTTGTTAGAATCGGCATTCCAGTACTCGTTTACCACATCCCAGGCATAAACGACATCACCGTACTTGTGATTGTAAACATGAGACATTACGGTACGAATGTAAAATTCCATACGGGCGTCCATGACCTCTTTGCTTACATAAGAGCCGGAGTTGTTGTAGTTTGTTTTAAAAAACCAGAGCGGCGTCTGGCTGTGCCAAACCAGGGTATGAGCACGCATAACGAGACCGTTCTTTCCGCAAATCTCAAGAGCACGGTCTACAGAAGAGAAGTTTAAACGCGGAACGGTTTTTTCCTTATAGTTATTCGGAATCACGTAACCCATTTGCTTTGCCTGTTCTACGGAAATAAAGGACGGTGACCAGTTGTTCAAAATCGCATCCGGCTTCATTTCATTCTCCAGGGTCACACTGTTGTATTGCGACTTTACCAAAGCAAGAGTGGAGGCATTCTGCAACTGATTCAGGTTAATACAGGTACCGAGATAACCGAAGGTTTTACCGTAGGTGTTTAACAGGGTTGCTCCGTCTAAGGATTCCGGAGCAAACGGTGTCGGTGTCGGTGCGGCGGTGTAGCCTTCATCCAAGTGGAAGGTTACGCTGTAAACCGTAGCTTTATAACGGGAGAAGTTATTCACTTCATCCAAAGCCATGATGCCGATACCTGCAACGGTGGTGTTAAGCTCCGGAAGAAGCTCATACTCTACAATTCCGTCGCCCATACAGTTGTAGTTTACAAAAACCTCACCTGTGCCGAAATCGTCTAAAACGGTTTGGTCATAAAGCTTTACGGAAATCGGAGCAAACTCGCTCTTTGCTTTTACGGTAACCTTATGACAGTACTTCATGTTAATAAGTTCCGGAAGAGAAAGCTTGATTTCCTGATACTGTCCTTCGAATTGTAAGTCCATGGAACCATCGTGCTTTATGGTATAAGAGGTTCCGTAGGAGCCCAAATAGGTCAGGTCGTTGAAGTCAAAGGTTCGTGCGGTTGTATTGGTCGGAGCCATGGTCGGCATCGGAGTCGCAGTCGGTACCGGAGTTGCAGTGGGTACCGGGGTTGCGGTGGGTTCCGGAGTCGCAGTGGGTTCCGGAGTTGCGGTCGGTTCCGGAGTGGTCGTCGGAGCCTCGGTAGCACAGGCTGTTTCGGTTATAACCGGTTGCTCCGTCGGAACCGGGTCTGCAACCGGATGAGGTGTGACACATGCACCGGAAAGCAGAACAGAAATCCCGCAGAGTGCAAGATAC
This sequence comes from Lachnospiraceae bacterium, assembly GCA_017463035.1. GTDB lineage: Bacteria > Bacillota > Clostridia > Lachnospirales > Lachnospiraceae > SIG307. The sequence goes on along the minus strand of JAFTPY010000123.1, from coordinate 2,091 downwards.
AGACGTGTTTTTTTCATGATGTTATCCTTTCATTATTTCGTTTCGTTATCGGTATTACTGCGAAAAACATGCAGTAAACAGTTCAAAATAGTTTTCAAAGGTCTTTTTGCAGCAGGACGGATTGTCGATTTCTACACCTTCTACACGCAAGCCGACCAAAGAAAAGGCCATAGCCATACGGTGGTCGTCATAGGTTTCGATACGGGCACCGTGGAGCGGAGCAGGAGTGATGATAATACCGGTGCCTTCCACGTCCACCTGTGCATTTCCGCCCAGACGGTTAATCTCTGTAATTGTGGCGGTCATACGGTCACATTCCTGAGCACGGATATGTCCCACACCGCGAATATGGGTAGGCGTATCGGCAAACAGCGCCAGCACCGCCATGGTCATGGTCTGGTCGGAAAAATCGCTCATGGTAATGTCAAGTCCCGGATAACGACCGCCTGTCGGACCGGTAACGCAAATTCCCTCCGGGGTATCGACAACGGTACAGCCAAGCTGTTCCAGAGCTAAAACAAAACGTAAATCTCCCTGCATGGAATTCTTATGAACGCCGGTAACCGTAACCGAAGTACCCAGTAATGCGGCAGCTGCATAGAAGTAGCAGGCACCGGAAAGGTCCGGTTCGATGTCATAGGTCTGATTTTTATAAGAAACACCTCCCGGAATGCGGTAAACGGTACCGGAGTTGTCTTTGGAGGAAACAATCGGTGTAACGCCGAATTCATTCATCATACGTTCCGTAATATGTACATAGGACATGGCGGTACGGGAGCCGACCGGAGTCACGGTAAGACCATCGGTCAGAAGAACGCCGGTCATCATAAGGGCGCTTAAAAACTGACTGCTCTTGTCAATGGAAACGGTAAGCTCCGGTGTGCCTGTCAGCTGTGCACGTCCGCCTTGAATGCGGAGCGGAAGATGTCCTTCTTCCTCTAATGCGGTAACGGAAATACCGATGGAGCGCAGGGCATCTATAAGCGGTGCCATGGGACGCTTTTTCATCTGTTCCGAAGCCTCCAGAACGTAGGTGCCGTCGGAAAAGGCCAGCAGTGCCGTCAGAAAGCGGGCTGCGGTGCCTGCGCTGGCGGCATATACGGTAGCGTCTTTGTTCGGTAGGGAACCTTTGCAACCGTTTATCGTGATTTCCTTTGTGCTTTCGTCTGCGGAACATTCAATTCCCAGAGCCTGGAGGGCAGCAAGTAATGCGCGGGAGTCCGAGTAAAACAAAGCGTTTTTTAACAGACATTTTCCGTCGGATAAGGCCGCTAACAGCATGGCACGGTTTGTAATGCTTTTGGAACCGGGAACGGTTACGGAAAAAGGATTTTGCGCTTTTACAGGCGTGACTTTATAGCAATCGGATGACATAAAAACTCCTCCTTTACAGTAAGGGAGGGTCGTCATAGGACAACCCTTCCGAATAGTCTAAGATAATTACTGCTGAATCGTATAGCCGGAATCCTCGTAAGCCTGTAATACCTTATAGTAGGCCGGCTTCGGAATTCCCATCATAGAGAAGAGAAGCGGCTTCTGCTGACCGCGCCAGGAATGGTCGTCACCGGTGCCCCAGTACGTAATGCCGGAAATGTTTCCGCCTTCCTTCTTTAACTCTAAAATACCCTTCATCAGGCTGTAGTAATAGTTGGACTGGGTAAGATCGTTATTACAGGTAACGTCCAGCTCCGTAATCTGTACTTCACAGCCGGTTTCCAGGAACTTTTTTACGGTGTTCTTAAACAAGTCCGTGGACGGATAACCCGTATCTAAGTGTGCCTGCATACCGAAGGCGTCACAAAGCTTTTCTTCGGAATTAATGAACTCCATGATAGCAACCAGATGCTGGCTGTTCATGTATGTATTGAAATCGTTAAATACTAAGCTGACCTTGTCGCGTATACCGTACAGCTTTAACATATCGTCCGCAATTTCGTAGGCAAGCTTTACGAAGGACGGCTCGTGATTCTGCTTGCCGTAAATGGCAATCCAGTTATTCGGGGTGGCATTCCAATACTCATTTACCACATCCCAGGCGTAGACACAGGAGCTGTATTCGCTGTCGTATACATGCTTCATAACGGAACGGAT
>JAFTPY010000016.1 GCA_017463035.1 Lachnospiraceae bacterium | reverse complement strand
TACCGGCTTTCCTGCATTTGAACCGGCTGCTGCTCGACTTCCGGCTCCCGACTTGCCTGTCACCTTTCCACCGGATTTTCCGGAAAAGCCCCCGCCGCTATTCTTACCTGGCGCCCCGCCTCTTGAGGATGCACCTCTGCCGTACTCTCCCTGTCTTCCGCCGCTTCTCGGGCGAATGAGGCACTTTTTATCAAAGCCGATTAAATCCTCTCTGTGAGCTAATTTCAACGCTTCTTCCACCAGCTCGTAATTCTTCGGATTACGGTACTGAATCAATGCTCGCTGCATTGCCTTCTCGTGGGGCGATTTCGGCACGTACACCGGCTCCATGGTCCGCGGGTCCAGCCCCGTATAGTACATACAGGTGGAAATGGTGGACGGCGTCGGATAAAAGTCCTGTACCTGCTCCGGCATATAGCCGAGATCCCGTAGATACTCCGCCAGCTCCACCGCTTCCTTCATGGTAGAACCCGGATGGGAGGACATAAGATACGGCACCACGTACTGCTCCTTGCCCAGTCTTGCATTCATCTTCTTGTATTCGGTAATAAAGGTATCGTAAACATTACGGCTCGGCTTGCCCATCTTAGAAAGCACCGCGTCGCACACATGCTCCGGAGCTACCTTTAACTGACCGCTGACATGATGCTCACACAGTTCGCGAAGAAACGTGCGGTCCTTATCATAAATCAAATAGTCGAACCGGATACCTGAACGGATAAATACCTTCTTTACTTTCGGCAATTCTCTCAGCTTTCTTAACAGCGCCAAATAATCTTCATGATTTACTTTTAAATTTTTACACGGAGTCGGGAACAAGCACTGCTTATTCGGACAAACGCCCTTGGTCAGCTGCTTGTCGCAGGCCGGGGCACGGAAGTTTGCCGTCGGTCCGCCCACATCGTTGATATACCCCTTAAAATCCGGGTCCCAGGTCATCATCTTCGCTTCTTCCAAAATGGACTCATGACTTCTGGTCTGGATAATCCGCCCCTGATGGAAGGTCAGTGCACAGAAACTGCAGCCCCCGAAGCATCCACGGTTACTCACCAAGCTGAACTTTAACTCATCGATGGCCGGAATCCCGCCTGCTGCTTCGTAAGACGGATGGTACGACCGCATATAAGGAAGGGCATACACCCGGTCCATTTCCGCCTGGGATAGAGGTGCCGCCGGAGGGTTCTGCACCACATATTCCGTATCACTGTACGGTTCCACCAGCCACTTTCCGGAAAACGGGTCCGTAGTGCAATACTGCACATAAAAGCTCTTGGCAAAAGACTTCTTATCTTCCTTGATTTCCGTAAATGTCGGCAAAATAGTTGCATCATACACCGACTCTAATGAAGTCGCCCGGTATACCGTTCCCGCCACAAAGGTAATATCCTTTACCGCAAGACCGGAATCCAGCGCGTCCGCAATCTCTACAATAGACTTCTCTCCCATACCGTAGGACAACAAATCCGCTCCGGAGTCCAAAAGTATGGAGCGTTTTACCGTATCCGCCCAGTAATCGTAATGTCCCAGACGCCGCAGGGAAGCCTCGATACCGCCGATAATAATCGGTTTCTTTTTATACACACGACGAAGTAAATTACAATACACAATCGTCGCCCGGTCCGGACGCTTTCCGATGACACCGCCCGGGGTATACGCATCCTGGGAGCGGCGCTTTTTCGCTACCGTGTAATGATTTACCATAGTGTCCATATTTCCTGCGGATACCAAAAAGCCCAGCCGCGGCTCTCCCAATATCTGCACACTTTTTTCATCCTTCCAGTCCGGCTGGGAAATGATTCCCACCTTATAGCCGTGACTCTCCAACACCCGGCTGATAATAGCCGGGCCGAAGGAGGTATGGTCTACATAGGCATCGCCGATAATATATACAAAGTCGCACTGTTCCCAGCCGCGCTTTTCCATGTCTTCTCTGCAAATCGGCAAAAAGTCTTTCATTTTGCGTCCTGCCTTTCTAAACTACATTCCTTTAATACTCAATCTCCCGTAACACCGCATCCATAAGCTTTGCATTACGCAAGGAAAACTCCGGTGTCACAAGCAAGCTTCCCGTTCCTTCAATGGCCCGGTTCATCTGCTCTACCTCCAGACAATAATTCTGACGTGCGGTCACGGTCTTTGTCTCCTCTTTTCCGTTTGACACCACACGATAGCTCAGTTCTCCCTCCTGATTATACTCCACCTCGGAACGAATCCAGCCCTTGGAGCCGTGAATGTACAACTGGTCAAAGCGTCCATTGGCACCCTTTCCGAAAATCATACCCACGTTAAAGGAAGCCCGTACACCGTTTTCAAACCTTACAATGCCTGCGGTATGAAAATCTACGTCATCTCCGCCAAACTCCGCACAGGCCTTTACAAAGGACGGTTCGGAATCCACGAGAGAAAGCATCATCGTGGTACAATAGCATCCCAAATCGTACATGGCACCGCCGCCGAACTCCTTATGCAGGCGGTAATCCTCCTCATACCCCTGGGTCACAAAGGCGGTTTCAATATAATCCACCTCACCGATACTGCCGCTGTCTATCACTTCACGCAAGGATGCCACATAAGGACTATGAAGGTACGCATAGGCTTCCGCAAACTGCACACCCTTTCTTTTAGCGGCACGGAACATTTCCTCCGCCTCCACTGCATTTAATGCCAAAGGCTTTTCACACAGCACATGCTTTCCGGCTTCAATCGCTTTCATCACCCATTCGTAATGCAAATGATTCGGAAGGGGAATATACACCGCCTGTACCTCCTCATCCGCCAATAACGCATCATATCCCACATAGGCCTTTTGAAACCCGAATCGTTCCTTAAACTCATTTACCTTTTTCTCATTTCTGCCCGCAATGGCATACAACTCGCAGCCTTCCGCCGTCTGCATGCCCGGAATCGTTGCTCCCGCCGCAATTCCCGCAGTACCTAAAACGCCCCATTTTATCGCCATACTGTCTGTACCTTCACCTTTCATGTTGCAGAACATATTACATCAATTTATATCATATCATATTTCCTTCTGTTGTTCTACAAAATTCTATTTCAGGCAAAAAAGGTGTCCTCTGTGCCATTATCCGACACAAAGGACACCTTCTTACTAATGTTCTATTACCGTTCCGTCCGGCGCATAAACCCGAAACGGATATACCGTCTCCTCATAGCCTACTTCTGCTACCCTTCCCTCCGACATGCTCCAACCGGTCACATACTGCTCATGAATATAACCGTATTGATCTACCGCCCGCATATAGAAATCGAAGTTCTCTCCATCCTTGGCAGGATACCTTTTATCCAACACTAACGCCCCGCCCACCAAAGGAATTTCATCGATTACAGTGTTATCTTTCTTCACATAAAGGGTCGCGTCACGGAATTGTTCCAAGTAACCGTCCCCTTTCGTCAGCATCCGCAACTCTATATTTACTCTTACGGAATCCTTTTTCTTCTGAAATCCGGTAGAACACTGCATTGTATGAAATAC
>JAFTPY010000122.1 GCA_017463035.1 Lachnospiraceae bacterium | reverse complement strand
TAGTGAAACTAAGGGTATTGGATACAAATTTGAGGTAAAGAAAGTATGAAGGGAAACCTGATTCGAAAGCTTGTTGTGTTTTATCTTTTGATTGCATGCGTTTTGTTTATTTTTGTGAATACAGTGCTTGCCGGAATTGCGGAAAAAAAGATTATGGAACAGCAGGAGCAGGCCATGTATACGCAGACGGGAATTATTCTGAACGGATATGTAGAGAGGTATTACGGCGGTAAGCTCAGCATTTCGAAATTGATGGAAAACCTGCAGCCGGTGGCAGCAATTTCGGAAGTTCGTATTTTGATATTGGCGCCATGGGGAAAGGTAGTGGGCGATACGGCTCCGGTAAGTAATAAACAGATAGAGCTGGATGAAATCGCACCGGGATTTTTGGATGAGACCTTTCACCGAAACATGCATTATCAGGACCTGACCTCGGAGCCTATGCTGGCGGTGGTTCTTCCGTTGACGCATCAGTACCAGGTAAAGGGGTATGTATGCATGATGGTTACCATGGATTCCGTGAACCGGAAGGTCAGTGACGAAATTTATGAAATGAACTGGTATTATTTGGCGGTGATGGCAGTTTTGGCGGTGGTATTCGTAGGGATTTACTGTTTTATGGTCATTCCTTTGAAAAAGACAATTGCAGCCGCAAAGGCCTACGTTGCCGGAAATTATGAAAAGAAGCTGGTCATTCATTCCGGCGGGGAATTTAAAGCGCTGGCAGATGTAATCGGCTACATGGGAGATACCATGTACCGGTTCAATGAATATCAAAGAGAGATTATCGCTAATGTTTCCCATGATTTCAGGTCTCCGCTTACGTCCATTAAGGGTTATGCCGAGGCAATTAAGGACGGTACGATTCCGCCGGAACAGCAGGAAAAATATTTGGATGTGGTGCTGTTTGAGGTAGAGCGTCTGACAAAGCTCACTTCCAATCTGTTGATTTTAAATACGATGGATCAACAAGGAATGATTTTACAGCCGTCGGAGTTTGATATTAATGAAGTGATTAAAAATCTTGCCAGAACCTTTGAGGGGCAGTGTAAAAAGAAGCGTTTGATTATACAGCTGGTTTTCTCCGCAAAGGAAATCATAGTTAATGCGGACCGGGACAAAATCGCACAGGTACTTTATAATTTGGTTGACAATGCGATTAAATTCAGTCAGACAGACGCCGCGATTCGTATTACGGTAGAAGAAAAAGGAAGGAAAGCGATGATATCCGTAAAGGATACCGGTACGGGAATTCCGAAAGAAGATTTGACGAAAATATGGGATCGCTTTTATAAGTCAGACAGTTCCCGGGGTAAGGATAAAAAGGGAACCGGTTTGGGGCTTTCCATTGCAAAAGAAATCATGACTGCTCACAAGGAAAATATTAACGTAATCAGTACGGAAGGTGTGGGAACGGAATTTGTTTTTACTCTTCCGCTTGTGATGACGGAAGAAACCTAAACACAGAAATTCAGGGTTGAGGAGTTGTGTCAGGAGGATTGGTTATGGAAGAAAATAAGGATAGGGTACAGGAAGAAGAACAACAGGTAATACAGGAACAGATTTTGCCGAAAAAGAATAAAAACCGGAAAAAATTTTGGAAATCGATATTGCGGATTGCGGGTTCTGCGGTTTTGTTCGGTTTGATTGCGGGAGTTACACTTGTTTTGACCGGGAGTTTTCTGATAAAGAAGTTCGGTTTGGAGAAAACACTTCGTCAGGCGGTCGCTATCGGAAAAGTGACCCAGGCAGTATCACCGACCGGTGTTCCGTCACCGTCTAAGGCGCCTACAGCTACGAAGGATCCGACGATAACGGGAACACCGACCTTGGAGGTAGTGCCGCCGAAGGCGACGCCGGAGGTTATCGTATCCATAGACGGGAATAAGAACGAAGAAACGGCAGATGCGGTTATTGATGATGAAACAGTACAGGGATTTTTGAATATGTACACCGGAATAGCGGATTTGTCCGGGAAATTCAGTAAATCGCTGGTGAGGATTACCGCGATTTCGGAAGGTGTAGACTGGTTTGAGGAGGCATATGAGACCAGTCGTACCGCTACGGGGCTTTATGTGGGAGACAACGGATTGGATATGTTGTTCCTGGCAAGCTTAGACAGTATCGAAGGGGCTACAAGATTTCAGGTAACCTTTGCCAACGGAGCAACCATGCCGTGTTCGGTTTTTTCCTATGACACCAATTATTGTCTGGTTGTGTTGGCGGTACGGTTATCGGCAGCGGCATCCGTAGGCGAAGAGAATCTGCCGGAAAAGGCCGGATTTGCCATGGAAGGACTGGAGCCGGGAACACCGGTGATTGTACTGGGAAATCCCAACGGACATCCGGGGGCAATGGAACTGGGAATGACCACCGGAACCGGACTGGTTGTTCAGGTAATCGATGATGAGGTGGTGTATTTTACCACCGGAATTACGGAATACGCAGAGGGTGACGGTTTTGTGTTTAATCTGGCCGGTGATGTAATAGGCATGGTCAGCAATACTTTGAATAAAGGAGAACAGGGGATTATTACTGCGGTAGAAGTGGGTGGAATACGGGATATTATCGAGAAAGTATTGAATAATATCCCAAGAATGTACTGCGGAATGCGTCTGGAGGCGGTAAATACCGTAATGGGCGGAAAGTATAAGCTACCGGAGGGTGTTTATGTATCCGAGGTGCTTCCGGGGTCGCCGGCAATGTATGCCGGGATTAAGAACGGTGATATTATCACGGAAGTCGGAATTACGCCGGTTTCCGGCGTGAGACAGTTCTATGAAGAAATTACCGGAGTAGGACCGCACAGCGTTCGAATCCTTGTGAACAGAGATGTAAAGGGCGAACGTAAGGAGCAAACACTGTACATGGTGCCGGAATTGAAATTTCATTAGAAAATAGAAGGGGTTAGAAAACGGAGGATATGGAATGAATTATTTAAAAGAATTGCGGGACGGGGAAATGGTCTCGGAAAATTATTTTTGCAAGCAGAAGCAGACGTTACAGACAAAGGCGGGGAAGAGTTATTATTCCCTGATTTTGCAGGATAAGACCGGTACTATGGACGGTAAAGTGTGGGAACTGAATGCGGGAATCGAGCACTTTGAAGCATTGGATTACATCCGCGTGGAAGGGCAGGTAGTAAGCTTCCAGGGAACGTTACAGTTAAATATCCGCAGGGTGCGTCGTCTGTCCGAGGGGGAGTATGATGTCAGCGAGTATATGCCGTGTACAAAGCGGAATACAGCGGAAATGTACAAAGAGCTGCTGGGTTATATTGATTCTCTGAAGGATGCTCAGTTTAAGCTTTTGGCAGAAAGTTATTTCAAAGAGGACCCGAAGTTTAAGGAGATGTTCCTGTCTCATTCCGCAGCAAAAACCATGCATCACAATTTTGTGGGAGGACTTTTGGAACACACCGTTTCCGTGACGAAGCTTTGTGCGTATCTGGCGGATAATTATCCGGTACTTGACAGGGATTTGCTGCTGACGGCGGCAATGTTCCATGATATGGGTAAGCTTTCCGAGATTTCTGCATTTCCTGAGAACGATTACACGGATGCAGGACAGCTTCTGGGGCATATTTACATCGGAGCGGACTGGTTGTCCAAACGTATGGATAAGCTGGGCGGTTTTACGGTAAAGCGTAAGAATGAGCTGCTGCATTGTATTTTATCCCATCACGGAGAGTTGGAGTACGGTTCTCCGAAGAAACCGGCACTGGCAGAAGCATTGGCCCTCAGTATGGCGGATAATCTGGACGCGAAGCTTGCGGGAGTGACGGCACTTTTTGACGGCACCGAAGAAAACGGCTGGCTTGGTTTTCAGAAGATGTTTGAAACAAATATGAGAAAAACCGGAAAATAATGACTTGACATTACCCTTAGGGGAAGGTGTAGAGTTGTCATAACACAGAAACGATTAAACGGGAGGATTTAAAAATGACAATTTTAGTATTGGGCGGAGCCGGTTATATCGGTTCCCATATGGTGTATGAGTTGGTTGACAGAGGAATTGATGTGGTAGTGGCGGACAATTTGGAGACCGGCCACAGAGAAGCGGTACACCCGAAGGCTCGTTTTTACGAGGGAGATATCCGCAATCGTGCGTTTGTGGATTCTGTATTCGAGAAGGAAAAGATTGATGCAGTGATTCATTTTGCGGCAAACTCTCTGGTGGCGGAGAGTATGAAGAATCCGCTTAAGTATTACGACAACAACGTATGCGGTACGAAGGTACTTTTGGAGTCCATGATTGCCCATGATGTAAAGAAGATTGTATTCTCTTCCACGGCGGCAACCTACGGAGAGCCGGAGAATATTCCGATTCTGGAGTCCGACAAGACCTCTCCGATTAATACCTACGGAGAGACGAAGCTTGCCATGGAAAAGATGATGAAGTGGACGGATACCGCACACGGTTTGAAGTATGTGGCACTGCGTTATTTCAATGCCTGTGGTGCACATCCGAGCGGAGCCATCGGTGAGGCACACTCTCCGGAGAGCCATTTGATTCCGCTTATTTTACAGGTTCCGCTTGGCCAGCGTGACCACATCGATATTTGCGGAACGGACTACCCGACCAAGGACGGTACCTGTATCCGTGACTATGTTCATGTGATGGATTTGGCCCAGGCACATGTCCTTGCGGTGGAGTATTTGATGCAGGGGAACGAGAGTAATGTATTTAATCTCGGCAGCGGAGAGGGCTACAGTGTCAGAGAAATCGTAGAGGGCGCAAGACGTGTGACGGGGCTGCCGATTAAGGCACAGGAAGCACCGCGTCGCGGCGGTGACCCGGCTACCCTTATTGCGTCCAGTGAAAAGGCAAGAACAGTGCTCGGTTGGAAGCCGCAGTATACCGATGTGGAAGAAATCATCGCTACGGCATGGAAGTGGCACAGCAGTCACCCGAAGGGGTATCAAGAGTAGTTTTTGAAGTCAAAACAGTTGTATTTGTGCAAAAAGGAACTATTTGTCAAAGAAAGTCTGTTATCCTACGTAAAGTTTGAAGAGCCTTCTTTGTCAAATGGTTCTTTTGTCAAAGAAGGAACCATTTATAGACATCAAATATGCAGATTAGGACAGAAAGCAGGAAGATTAGTATGACTCCCAAGAAAAACGAGCTTGTGACAATTGAAATTACGGATATGGGCAGCGGCGGTGAAGGAATCGGTCGCGCAGACGGCTTTACCCTGTTTGTGAAAGGGGCTGTGGTGGGCGATGTGATAGAGGCCAAGGTGTTAAAGGCAAAGAAGACTTACGGCTATGCAAAAATCGAGAAAATCATTCGTCCGTCGGAGGGTCGCGTGGAGCCGGTTTGTCCGGTGGCGGGACGCTGCGGTGGTTGCCAGCTACAGTCTGTGAGCTATGCTTCACAGCTTGCCTGGAAGGAGCGAAAAGTAAAGGGATGTCTGGAACGAATCGGAGGCGTAATATTTGCGGAAAGCAGTGAGAAAGCTTCCGGTGTTTGTACGGATGAGGGCATTGACAGCATTGTGAAGGAAAGTTCGGTGAAAGAAGCTGACGGGATGGATAAGCCGTTTTTTTTACCAATTCTCGGCATGGAGGACTGTCTTGCCTATCGTAATAAAGCCCAGTTTCCGGTAGGAAGAGACAAAAACGGAAAGATTGTCACCGGCTTTTATGCGGGACACAGTCATGCGATTATTCCCAGCACCACCTGTGCCATTCAGGCACCGGTAAACGAAGTGATTTGTAAAATCGTATGCGAGCATATGGAGCAGTACAGCATTGCACCGTATGATGAGGAGAACCATACCGGTTTGGTGCGTCATATACTGACCCGCGTGGGTGCGGTAACAGGAGAGGTGTTGGTGTGCCTTATTATAAACGGAAAGACTTTGCCAAAGGCAGAGATACTGGCAAAACGGCTGAAAGAGGCGGTAGAAGGGTTTTCTGTGGCAAAGACGGGGGATGAACCGGTTGGGACTTCACAGGCTATAAAAAAGGCAAATAGCAGTGAGGCGGCACACTTGGTTCTGAAAGGCGTGTGCCTGAATATCAACCGCGAGAAAACCAACGTGATTCTCGGAAATGAAATCATCCCGGTATGGGGTGATACCTATATTACGGACTATATCGGAGAGGTGTCTTTCCGGATTTCTCCGTTATCCTTTTATCAGGTCAATCCAAAGCAGACAAAGGTACTGTACGAAAAGGCCTTAGAGTTTGCGGGGCTGACCGGAAACGAAATTGTCTGGGACTTATATTGCGGCATCGGAACCATTTCCCTGTTTCTTGCAAAGAAAGCAAAGCAGGTATACGGTGTAGAAATTGTGCCCCAGGCTATTGAGGATGCAAAGCAGAATGCAATACGAAATAACATTACCAATGCGGAGTTCTTTGTAGGTGCCGCGGAGGATGTTTTACCGGTCAAATATAAAGAGAGCGGCGGCAGCATGCGTGCGGATGTTATCGTAGTGGACCCGCCACGTAAGGGCTGCGACGAGGCTTTATTGCAGACCGTAGTTAATATGGAACCGAAGCGTATGGTTTATGTGTCCTGCGATCCGGCAACGCTGGCAAGAGACGTGAAGTATCTGGAGGAGAAGGGGTATCAATTGGTGAAGGCGCAGCCGGTGGATATGTTTCCGTTTACGGAGCATGTGGAGTGCGTAACACTGCTCCAAAGGAAAAATACCTGAAACTCCTTGAATTTAGGCACTTTGAGCGACATATACTCTTCTCCCAAAGTGACCGAAAAGAGAAGAAAAAGGCAATTTCTAACGGAGTAAACGTCCAAGTGGTTGTGAGGGTGTAGTTCGGAAACACAAAAATCTGTCGTTCATATTTCATCAAAAATAACTAACAATTCAATAAAGTAACAAAGTGGTCTGAGCCGCTTATTTTCAAGTGAATTTGGAAATAAGCGGCTCTTTGTCGTTCTTGGAAAAATTGCGAGAATGAGAAGTTTTTGAGGAGGTAATTAATTTTATGAAGAAAAAAGAAGAATGGTATTCTTTTTCACAACAAAACAATGGAGCTATGGTGGAAACAGATATCAGAATGATTCCTTTATCGGAATTGCACGATTTTAATGGGCATCCCTTTAAGGTAGAAAACGATATGGCACTTTTTGAATTAATGCAGAGCATTGAGAAAGAAGGTGTGATTGTCCCGGCACTTGCAAGACCGAAAGCGGATGGTGGCTATGAACTGATTGCAGGTCACAGAAGAAAGGCTGCCTGCAAATGGGCGGGACTGGATTGTATGCCTGTGGTAATTCGGGATTTGGATGATAATCAGTCGGTGATTGCCATGGTTGATAGCAATTTACAGCGAGAACACCTAAAACCCAGCGAAAAAGCATTCGCTTATAAGATGAAGCTGGAGGCAATGAAGAGGCAGGGGGCAAGAACGGATTTAACTTCTTCCCAAGTCTGGCAAAAGTCAACTTCGTCACAAGTTGTGACAGAAACTTCGGATCAGGATGGACCGGAGTTGTACAATCCGACTACGAAGGCTTATGCATTGCAATCGAATTAGGATGTGGATGGCAATTGGTGTATTACGCAAGGCGATATGATTTCTTCCAGAGTCAGATCAGACGAATTGTTAGCAAAACAGGTGGGAGAAAATCGCATGACCATACAGCGTTATATCCGCCTCACCAATCTGATACCAAAAGTGCTCGATATGGTAGATGAAGGAAAGATTGCTTTTACCATAGCAGTAGAGCTTTCCTATCTGACAGAGGAGCAACAGTATGAGCTTTATGAAGTTATGGATATCGAACAATGTACGCCTTCATTGTCGCAGGCGAACCGTATGAAGCGAATGAGTCAGTCGGAAAGTCTTGATATGGATGCGATGTTTTCCATACTGGAGCAGGAAAAACCAAACCAGAGAGAACAGATTAAGCTTCGGACGGATTCTGTTGCAAAGTATTTTCCGGAGGACTATACACCGAAACAGAAGACAGATTTAATTGAACGGCTTTTGAAGGAATGGTATGAGAAGCAGGAGAGTGAAAAAAAGCAGAGTTCTGACAGTAGCCGGGGCAGAGCAAGATAACAGAATGGAGGTAGTGACAATGAGCAGAGATTTATCTTTATATGAAGCAAGGGGCGGTAATTATAGGTCAGTGGATGGTATTTTGTATCCGAATATCGATGTGGATGTTATGCATTCTGGAATGGATTCAGCTATAACAACCTATGATATCGGAAAATATGGTCATCTGTGGATTTCTTATATGAAAGAAAATCATC
>JAFTPY010000121.1 GCA_017463035.1 Lachnospiraceae bacterium | reverse complement strand
TCCTGTACATTTTCCGGTTCATCCTCCACCGCCTGCAACTGTTCCTCAATGCACCGCTGTCCATCCCCTATTTCACCGGCAAGAATCCACTGTCTGGTCTTTTTAAAAGAATAGAAATCCTCCGGATTTTCCTTACTTAGTTCCAAGGCTTTATCAATGCACTCCATCGCTCGCTTCTTAGAAATCTGTAACATTCTCGTATGCAACCAACCATATCCTCGATAATCACCCGCATCCATACTGCCTTCCTTTATCATCCGTTCATACTCCGTGACCGCCGCCATGAAATCCTCATTCTTATAATAAACCTCAAATTCTGCCACCAAACGGCTTGCTAAATTAGCGTACCCCTCTAGGTCCTTCTTGAACAAATCATCCACCAGCACTCCGTATAATTTCGATATTTCCGGCAACATCATAACATCCGGAAATGTAGCCCCCGTTTCCCAACGAGACACCGACTGGGCACTTACTCCAAGCTTTTCCGCCACCTGCTCCTGAGTCAGCTTTTTTTCCAACCTCAGCTTTCTGAGATTCTTTGAAAAATTATCGTTCATCCTACACTCTCCTTTTATCCGTCCGTAAATCCGGCACACGTTACCGGATTTGCCTTTTGCTACAGTAAGAAGACTTCTTGTCCTTATCATACAGGAAAGTATCGCAAAAATCCATATCACAATTTAAGTGAGAACTCTCAAAAACTGAGAGTTCTCTAATCATCTAATCCTTCCGATACATCTTTTTATATTGTTTTTCAAAGTACAACTCGGTAAAATTTTATTTTTTACCGAGTTGTACCGAAATATTACTTTCTTACTTCCCCATCTTCGCCTTACATTCCTCAGCCTTTCTCATCGGGAACTTCACCGAGATATCATCATCCCACTCATTGAATATATTAACAAGTCTCATCCATGCCTCATAAGCCTTATCATACTCGCCCAGCTCCTCACGACAAAATGCGATGGAAAATAAGGAATCTAACATCTGCGGGTCCAATTCATAACGCTTTTCCCAGTACAGGTATGCTTCCTCGTACTTTCCAAGTTCCTTGCACGCATCGCCGGCAAGACAATAAAGATCCGATTCCTCCGGAAATTTCGCAATGGCTTCCTTTGCTACCCGATAGCACTCTTCATATCGCTTCGCCCAGTAATACGCAGTTTCCAGACAAACCCATTCTGTTACATCCTCCGGATTGTCCTTTACTGCCTGCAACAGCTCCTCAATACAATGCTTCCCATCTCCGGAACAATCAACTCGATAAACCACCTTACCATACTTCGCCTGGTTATAAAGCTCCGGATCATTCTCCTTACTTAACTCCATGGTCTTATCATAATCTTTCATTATTTCTCTTTGGCAAACACCCATCATTCTACCGTATAGCCAGGTACGTCCGTAATAGTCTTTTGCCTCCATGCTACCTTCCCGTTCCATGCGTTCGTACTCTTTTATCCCTGCCATAAAGTCATCATTTTTAAGGGTATCAATATACACCGCCACCAGCCGATCAGACAATTTCCCGTATTCCTGCAAGTCCGCCTTAAACAAATCATCCACCAACACTTCATATAATCTTGCAATCTCCGGCAACAGCAAAACATCCGGTAAGGTTGCCCCTGTTTCCCAACGTGACACCGCCTGGGCACTTACCCCAAGTCGCTCCGCCACATACTCTTGCGTCAATCTTTTTCCCTGTCTCAGCTTTCTGAGATTCTTTGAAAATATTTTATTCATGTTCTTTTCTCCTTTTCATCATCTACAAATCCGATGCGCGCCATCGAATTGCTTTTTTCTTTAAGAAGACTTCTTGACTTAAGCATACAGAAAAAAATTCAGAAAAACAATATCGCAATTTAATTGAAGGACTCTCAAAAAGTGAGAGTCCTTCCAAAGTAAGTCTGTTCAATTCTATTATTCTCCATACAAAATCCGCAGCTTCGCAATCAAATCCTCCAGGATAAACCGGGAATCCACGGAGGTATACACGCGAATCTTTCTTCCGGTACCGTCAAACCGTGCCGAGGTATCCTCGTTAAATATCGGTGCCTCCCGGTACACATAAGTACCGCAGTCCGGGTTCATGGCAATTCCCACCGCCGGGGAATCCCCCAGGCTCCAGCTTTCGCCCTTGGTCCAGCTCGCTGCCGGAGAGTTGTTATACTCTACCATCTGTTCAAACAAATGCTTTCCGATAGCCCCGCAGCCTGCGATTCTGTCCTGAATCTCCGCCAGACTGATATGCATACTTGTATAAACATTGGACGGTACCAACCAAAGCTCTGCCTCGCTTTTCATCACAAGGTTAGCGGCCTCGATATCGTTTCCGGACTTAAACTCCCGAAACGGAATCTCGGTCAAATCTAAGTTATGTCCGCCAATCCAAATAATGGTCATGCGCTTTGCAATCTCCGGGTGCTTCTGTAATGCCGCTGCCACATTGGTAATGGCTCCGAGACAAAGCACGAAAAGCGGTCGTGCATCTTCTCTCATTGCTTCCGCCACGAGAAACTCGCCAGCTTCCGAGAGAGAATTGTCCACCGAAAGCGCACCGTCATTTCCACGAAATACCGGTACATCCAACTCCATACACTCCAAAATCTTTTGTATTTCCTGCAGACTTTTTTCCATTGTTCCCGCAGTCCCCAAAAACTGTTCCGCAAAAACCCCTTTCACTTCAAACTTCTTTGTCATAAGCGCGTGAGCAATGGCAAAAGGGTCGTCCGCCTCACAGGCCGCGTCCGTATCCACAATCACACGGATACGTTTTTCCTCCGGTACATCATATAAAAGTCCCATACAAGTAACCT
>JAFTPY010000015.1 GCA_017463035.1 Lachnospiraceae bacterium | reverse complement strand
GCGGTTACACCGGGAGGAAGATTTTGTAAGACCCATATGGGACTTTGGAGCGACGAGCAGATTGCGGGACATAAGGAGATTACCGCAGGGTGTCATGAGTACGGTGCGGTAGTAATTATCCAGTTAAATCATACCGGCTATACCTCAAATCCGGAGTGCGGTCCGGCCATCGGCCCGTCTGCGGTGACCAGACAGGGATTTCGCGGGGAATATACAACGGTGGAGATGAGTGTGGAAGAAATTCACGATATGCAGCAAGCATTTGTGGATGCAACCTTACGGGCAAAAGAGGCCGGCTATGATGGAGTGCAGTTCCACGGCTGTCACGGCTATTTGATTAATCAATTTATGGCACCGTCGGCCAATTTCAGAACGGACGCCTACGGTGGATCTGCGGAAAACAGAGCCAGATTTTGCAGTGAAATGATTGCAAAGGTAAGGGAACTTTGCGGGCCGGATTTCTTAATCTCCGTGCGTACATCGGGGTGTGACAGTACTTTGGCGGATGCACTTGCGGTGGCGGAGGAGTACGTTAAGGCCGGATGTGATTACCTGCAGGTATCTTCCGGTATGTCATCTTTAGAAACCGTGGCACCGTTTCGAGATGCAAAAGTTACGGATATTCAGAGTTTGGGAGCTTATTTTAAAGAGCATTTTAACGGCAGAGTACCGGTTTCCTGTGTGGGAGGACTTACAGAGCCGGAGCAGATACTTTATTTGATTGAGAACGAATATGTGGATACGGTGGATGTGGCAAAGGCAATTTTGGCGGATCCGGAGTTTGCCAATGCGGTGATTGAGGGTACGCCGTTTACCAAGTGCTTCGGTTGTCAGGCTTGCCAGTACGGACCGTTTACGGCTCATAAGTGTCCGGCGGAGATGAAACGTTTAAGGAGTGTGTAAGCATGCGGATTATTTTTGTAAGGCACGGTCATCCGAATTATGATTTGGATTGCCTGACCCCTTTGGGACACAAACACGGAGATGCGGTGGCAGAGCGGCTGAAGAGTGAGCCGGTTGAGAAAATATATTCGTCTACCTGCGGCCGTGCCATGGAAACAGCGGAGCATATCGATAAAAATTTCGGTTTGGGCGTGGAAGGGTTGGAGTTTATGCGGGAAATTAAATGGGGTTCCGTAGACGGGACGCCGGTTTACGAGGACGGACATCCGTGGTTGAATTCGGATTATCTGGTGGAACAGGGCAAAGACCTTTTGGACAAAGATTGGAGAGCATCGGAGCAGTACCGGAACAATAAGATGGTAACGGCGGCCGATAAGTTGGGTGAAGGGTTGGATGAATGGTTGGCGGAGCTCGGTTATACCAGAGAAGGAGCTTATTACAAAGTGGGGAATGTACGGCACGGAACTATTGTGTTGGTCAGCCACGGAGGAGCCTCATCGGCGGCTTTGGCTCATATGTTTAATTTGCCGCTGCCGTTTGTATGCTCGGCAATTTGCCCGGATTATACGGCGGTGACAGTGGTGGCCTTGTCGGAAAAGGAAGGAACGTTGGTTGCTCCGAAATTTGAGATTATGAATGATGCAAGACATATTGCGGAGATAAAGAGAGAGAAGAAAGAATTTGTCTATGCATAGATAGGAAAATCGCATATACCTGAAAAAAGAAGCAGACATATTTGTGAACTTATTAAAACAAATATGTCTGCTTTTTTAATATTCTGTGATAATACACCAAAAAAATACAAGTATTTGTATATGATGGAGCATGAAGAGGAAAAGATGAGTAGGTTGTTAAATTCATTACGCTCCGACAATTACGGAAAAATTGTGGAAATGCTGCAGGCGGAATACGGGATGCCGGAGGCTTATGCAAAGGAGTACATAAACAATTTGAATTATTATGTACACGGAATTGCCTCCTATGTGGCAGTGGGATTTGTGGATATGTCGAAACAGGAGATAACGGAGCGTGTACAAAGGGTAAACGAAGCGTTACTCAGAAATTGGAGGGAGATGCGGCCGGTGTAGGTCGCCGGCAGGCTAAAACGGAAAGAGAGTGTAAATTGCGAAAGGAGAACCTATATGAAGTTTGTCAGAAACATGAGCATTAAGTGGAAAGTAATGGTACCTATCGGGTTGTTGGCTTTTTTACTGTTGGTTACCTGTATACAGTCCAATATAGCAACGGATATGATGGTGGAAAAGTCTGTGAAGATTACGGAGCATCTGACGGAGGTAACGCCGGAGGTGGAAACGCTTTTGGCGGAGCAGAATACGCTGTTTGAGGGGATGAAATCTTCCAATACGGTAAAGATGATAATTGCGATACTATCTACGATTTTAGTGATTACCGTGGCAATATTCGGAGTGCTTCGTCCGCTGTTAGCCATGAATCGGAAACTGAAGGGAATGATTGAGGATATCGAAGCGGGAAAGGGTGATTTGACCCAACGTGTGCAGGTGCGAGGGAAAGATGAGATAGGACAGCTGGCGGGTGGCATCAACGCATTTATTGCTACCCTACAACGGACCATGAATCAGGTAACGGTAAGTTCGGATAAATTACATACGGTAGTCGATAATGTGGCAGGAAAGGTATCCGGTGTCAACGCAAGCTCCATGGATATCTCCGCAAATATGGAGGAGTTGTCTGCTACTATGGAGGAAATTGCAGCATCTGTAGCAACCATACGTGAAAGTACCGGAACTGCGGACGAGAAAGTGGATACCTTGACGGAAGCAACAAAGGACTTGGTAGAATATGCGGATGAGATGCAGAAAAGAGCGGAAGCACTGGAGCGGAAGGCTGTTGAGAATAAGTCAAATACCGGCGCAATCGTTACGGAGAATATCGCAAAGCTCCGTCAGGCAATTGAGGACAGTAAAAAGGTAGAGCGTATTAATGAACTGACCAACGACATTTTGCAGATTTCCGGTCAGACGAATCTTTTGGCGCTAAATGCATCGATTGAAGCAGCAAGAGCGGGAGAGGCAGGAAAGGGATTTGCGGTAGTAGCGGATGAAATTCGCGTATTGGCGGATTCCAGTAAACAGACTGCGGATAATATTCAGGAAATCAATAAGCTGGTGGTTGCGGCGGTACAAGAATTAACGGATTGTTCCAACGCGATTGTTAATTACATCAACGAAGCGATTCTGCCGGACTACGACGGTTTTGTAGACTCCGGTAAACAGTATAATGAGGATGCGGTACATGTCAATGAGATTGTAACCGAGTTTCATCAGATGGCGGATGAACTATTGCTGATGGTGAATGAGATTAACCGGACCGTCAATGGGATTGCAACCGCAATCGATGAGAGTGCGAAGAGCGTGACCGATGTGACGGAAAGCACCAATACTTTGGTGACGGATATCAATTCGGTGTCGGATGAAATGGGAGAGAATAAAGCGATTGCCGAAGTACTGCACGCAGAAACGGAACGGTTTGTATAAACGTAGTCTTTTTTATTTGTTGTCTTGTTGTTACCTTGAGGTAAATCTACCTTTGGAAGATTTTCGTCGTCATAGACGTTTTTCGGATGATTTATATTGCGTATGCGGATACATATAGTTTACTTTTTTCTTAAAAATTGATATACTGTCAGTAGACAGTCAAAGGAGGTCGTAGCATGAAGAAGATAGATGTAACCGCATTAGGTGAATTGTTAATTGACTTTACGGAAAACGGTATCAGTCCGCAGGGGAATCCTGTGTTGGAGGCAAATCCGGGCGGTGCACCATGCAATGTGCTTGCGATGTTGAGTAAGTTGGGACACCGGACTGCATTTGTAGGTAAGGTTGGGGCGGATATGTTCGGACATCGCCTGCGAAAGGTTGTGGCCGACGCCGGAATCGATACGAGCGGCTTGATGGAGGATAAGAATGTAAACACGACTTTGGCCTTTGTACATACCAAGGAGGACGGCGACCGGGATTTTTCCTTTTACCGTAATCCGGGAGCCGATATGATGCTGACCTCGGCGGATGTGAAGGAAGATTTGTTACTGGATTGTCGTATTTTTCATTTCGGAACCTTATCTATGACTGCGGATGAATGTCGCAAGGCGACGGAGGATTCCATTGAACTTGCAAAGCATGCCGGAGCGTTGATTTCCTTTGACCCGAATTTGCGCGAACCGTTGTGGGATAGTTTGGCAACGGCAAAGGAGCGGACGATTTACGGCTTGGAACATTGCGATATTTTGAAAATTTCCGATAACGAAATCGAGTGGCTGACCGGAGAGAAAGATTATAAGCGGGCAGCAGAACGATTGAAGGCGAAATATGATATTCCGTTGATTTTGGTCTCTCTCGGGAAGCAGGGAAGCCTGGCTTTTTCTGATGCGGCCTTTGCGGAGGTGCCGGGATATGAGGTGGATACAATAGAGACGACGGGAGCGGGCGACACGTTCTGTGCCTGTGTACTGCATTACGTTTTGGAAAAAGGATTCCGGGCTTATAAGAGACAGGAGCTTGAGGAAATGCTTACTTTTGCAAATGCGGCAGCGGCAATCGTTACTACGAGAAAGGGAGCTCTTGCGGTGATGCCGACCAAAGAAGAGGTAGAGGCGCTGATTCGCAGTGATAAGAAATAAAGAGAAATGACTTTTGGGATTATACCGAAGCAAGGACTTTCTTACGGTGAAAATTGACAAATTTCTGAGTGGTATGATATAATATCTGTAAGGGTAAGTAAGCTTTTTTTAGGTTTATTGAGTAATGAACCGGGCGAAAGTATATCGTACCTGAAACAGAAAATTTTTGTTAAGGAACGGAAAGGAGGAGTTTCCATGAGCGTATCGGCTATTCAGTCACAGCGTTTATTTACCTCTTTGGTGAGTGGAAAACGGATTAACAGCGCAGCGGATGATGCAGCGGGACTTGCAATCAGCGAGAAGCTTTTGGCACAGACAAACGGATACTCGGTCGGCACCGACAATGCAGCAGACGGTATCAATTTGATGAATGTGGCAGACGGGGCTCTTTCTACCATGCAGGATTCGTTGCAGAGAATGCGTGAGCTTGCGGTACAAGCCGGGAACGGTATTTATTCGGCGTCGGATAAGGAATTGATTCAGATGGAAATCGACGGTTTGAAGGCATCCATTCAGGACGCGGCAAAGGGTACGGAGTTCAATACCATGAAGCTTTTGGACGGCAGCATGGCGGATCTTTCCCTGGCGATCAATCCTTCCGGCGGCGGTCTTGAAATTCAAATGGACAATTCTACTCTGGAATCTCTGGGAATTGCGGATTTTAGTGTGATGGGAGAGTTTTCTCTGGACGATATTGACAGTGCAATCAAGGCAGTCAGTAAGGCCAGAAGCAGAATGGGTGCGAAGACCAATGCTTTGAGTCATACCATAAACTATAATGAGAATGCGGGACTGAATCTTATGGCAGCCGACAGTCGTATCCGTGATACGGATTACGGCAAGGCATTGATTGATAAGAACAGAGATGATATTTTGTCCCAATATCGTATTTTTGCCATGAAGGCACAGATGAACAACAATGCCGGCGTGCTTAAACTGCTTGGTTAAAGAAAAATCTATTGTAACCAGATAATATAAGATAAAAGGAAACTTCCGACGGAAAACTGTCGGAAGTTTTTTGCGTGCAGGCAAAGTGAGCATGCATGCAAACTGCGTGAGCGTGCTCACGGCAGTTGCATAGTCATGCGAACGCGCCCACGACTGAGCGGCTGCGCCGCGAAGTGCGTGGTGGGTGCGAAGCACCGCCTGCACGCAATGGACTGTTACGCAGTCATGCGAACGCGCCCACGACTGAGCGGCTGAGCGGCTGGTAGGTGTTCTTGGGAAAGAGTAAATAATTATCGAAAAACAATAAAAAACTATTGACAAAGAATACTACCAGTGATATCATGTAACCAATGGAACTACAGGAAAAATTTAACGGGGTGAATATGAATCATAAGTTTTTTAAGAGAATCCGAAGATGCAAAACAGCGTTTGCGATATTGATGGGACTGGATTTAATCGTTATTATTATATTCGGTATCATGCGGTTTATAGATAATCTCTGGGCGAATCAGGAACTATGGGTGGATGAGACAAATGAAAAAGTTGTGATCTCTCAAGTAGGAGAATGGTATCTGCCAACAGAAGGAATTACTCGTGTTGTAATGATACCGGGCCTTGGAGATAAGCGTTTTAAGGTGTATTACAAGGATGGAAGTATGAAAACAACAGAGGTGCTTCGTTCCGGTGATGTTTCAGACGAAATGGATCAATTGGTTAGAGAATACGGAGAAAATGAAGGTTCTCGAAGGGCATATAAAATCTATTTCATTTTGGGTGCTGTGTTTTTCGTTGCGCTTTTCAGTGAAGTAATCACTTTTAAAATAGAGGAGTCCGTAGAAAATTCTTTGATGGAAGCGGACGCAAAGACGAAGTGACGGAATGAAAGGAGACAAAGGATATGAACGGTAAAGATAAGTCGGTGATTTTAACTTCGGTTTTGGTAAAGGTAGTTTATGGATTAATCGCAGTGTGCTGTGTGGCGGCTCCGTTTCTGGTAAAGCGTTATGACGGTCTGGTGGTTGCAAGCGGGCAGGAGAGTGTATATCTTCCGCTGTTGATTACCCTGTATTGTGCGGTACCTTTTGCGGTGGTGGCTCTTGTCTGTCTGGATAAGTTGCTTGCCAACATCAGAAAGGAGCAGCCGTTTATTACACAGAATGTGACCTTGCTTCGGATTATTTCTTACTGTTGCTTCGGTGAAGTACTTGTATTTGCGTATATTACGATATTAAAGCCTTTTGCGGCAGTGGTGATGATTGCTTGTGCTTTCATGGGATTGATTTTGCGGGTAGTGAAAAATGTATTTGAGCAGGCGGTACAAATCAGAGAAGAAAACGATTTTACAATTTAGAGAGGTGCGGCATGAGAATTGTAATTAATCTGGATGTGATGATGGCAAAGAGGAAAATTTCTTCCAATGAGCTGGCAGAGAAAATCGGAATTACTCCGGCCAATCTTTCGGTGCTTAAGACCGGGAAGGCAAAGGCGGTACGGTTCTCTACCTTAGAGAAAATATGTGAGGTGCTTAGCTGTCAGCCGGGAGATATTTTAGAGTATGATCCCACAAGACCG
>JAFTPY010000120.1 GCA_017463035.1 Lachnospiraceae bacterium | reverse complement strand
GAGCTTGCGGAGCTGGATGCCATTGCGGTGACGGCAGGACCGGGTTCCTTTACGGGACTTCGTATCGGGTCTGCAACGGCAAAGGGACTGGGACAGGCCCTGAATAAGCCGTTAATCGCGATACCTACCACAGAAGCACTGGCGTGGAATTTCTGTGGAAGTGAGGCGGTGGTTTGTCCGTTAATGGATGCCAGACGGTCTCAGGTGTACACCGGATTGTATCGTTGGAATAAGGATACCGGGACCATGGATTGTCTTTTGGAACAGCAGGCGGTAGCAGTAGAGGATATTATCGCCGAAGTAAACCGTTTGGGACAGCCGGTAATCTATTTGGGAGACGGCGCGGATGCATATAAAGCAGTACTTGCGGAGAAGACAGAGGTTGCGTTTTCTTTTGCACCGGTACATATGAGTAAGCAAAGAGCAGGATCTTTGGCAGCTTGTGCTTTTGTGTACGCGAAGGAAGGAAAGACCCAGACTGCAGCGGAGTTTGTACCGACCTATCTTCGGAAATCCCAGGCAGAAAGAGAACGGGAAGAAAAGGAACGGGCAGAGCAGGCGTAAAAAGAGGAGCGAAACGGGTAGAAGTAGCCGGAGGATGAAAAGAACCGGAAGCTGTAGGAAAGGCGCCCGGAAGGAGATTGGGTTTGGAAACGACTTGGACTACTAAGAGAATGACAGAGGAAGATGTGGCGGCAGTGGCGGCACTGGAGGCAGAGAACTTTTCCAGACCTTGGAGCTACGATGCTTTTTTGAAAATTCTGTCGGATGAAAATTATATTGTAATGATAGCAAAGAAAGAGGACGCATTCTTGGGATACTGCGTCCTTCTTTGTACCGGAGAAGAAGCGGATATCACCAATGTGTGCACCGCACCGAAAGCCAGGGGAAAGGGCGTGGCAACAGGAATGTTGACGGCGCTTATGGAAGCCGGAAAGAGCAGGGGTGTGACAGAGTTTTTCTTAGAGGTACGGGAAAGTAATGCTCCGGCGAGAGCGTTGTATACGAAGTTAGGTTTTGAAGAAATCGGCCTGCGGAAGAACTATTATGAGGAGCCGCGGGAGCATGCGGTGCTGATGAAGAAGGGAATACTTTGATGATAAAGAAGAATTATAAATTCGGTTTTGATATTTGGGGACTGATTCTGTTTTTAGTTATTATGATTCCGAACTTTATTTGGTTTGCGGTACCGGCACCCAATGATATTTTACGGGCAGAGTCGGTTACAAAAGTGGCGGATGCTATCGGGTCGGTTTGTCAGGTGGCAATGGTGGTATCGTTATGTGCACTGATGCATAAGGAGCGTAAAAAGATTAGTATAAATCCGTTAATCCTGGCAGTTATCGGATGTTGTTTATTGTACTATTTATGTTGGATATTGTATTATACAGGCATGGCAAATACAGTGGTAATACTGGGAATGACGGTAGTGCCGTGCCTGGCGTTTTTGTTCTTTGCGTTGGACAGAAAAAATGGGATTGCATTGATTCCGATTGGTGGATTTACGATATGCCATATGATATTCGGAGTGGTGAATTTTATAATATGAGAGAAAGTTGGACGGAAATGAGAATAAAGAGCAGAAAAGCAACACTTACCATAGCGGTACTTAATATACTTGCATTCATCACAAATCTTGTACTCGGCGGAGGAAGCTTCTTTGGCTTATTCATCTCCGGTGGAGGATACTTAAAAGAATACGGAGAGGTGGCCTTTAACCTGATAACAGAACAGGGACAATGGTGGCGGCTTCTGACCTGCGGATATCTGCATATGGGGATCATCCACTTGGTAGGAAACATGGTTGCATTGCAGATTGTAGGCAACAAGGTTGAAGAAAAGACAGGGCTGTTAAAGACGCTTTTGCTTTACAATTTCGGAACAATGCTTACTGCGTTTCTATGGTGTTTGATTTTTCGGAATGGAACCATAATAGGCGCGTCTCTCGGGATTTTTGTGTTATTGGGCATGGCGTGTGTGTGGTGTCGAAAGGGACAAGAGAAGCAACGTGTTTGCTTCTCTCTTGCGGAAAAGCGTTATTTAATTATTTACACAATTGTGGGATGTTTCCTTGGAATCGGGACGATTGCGGTGCATGCAATCGGATTCTTGATAGGAATGTCGGTAGGGGGGATTTATGGAAAAATTATATATTCGAGAGCTAAATCCGAATGATTATGCGCGTGTGGTAGAAATTTATAATTCCAATCGTCAGTTTTTGTTAAATCATTTAGGGGTGGAAGTAGTAGATGAGGAATTTATTTCGGAAGAAGCGGTAACGATGAAAAATGTAGGGTTTCGTTCTTGCGTTATAGTGAGTGAAGAAACTCAGACCGTACAAGGTGTTTTGGATTATAAGCCGGATGATGAGGTGTACCTTTCTTTGCTTATGTTGTCGGCAGAGCTGCAAGGAAGGGGGATAGGTAAAGAAATATATGCATTGTTTGAATCGAAAATGATGAAAGAGAAAAGAGCGTCAATTCGGATTGACGTTGTATGTGATTATCCGGAGAACGTGGTTCCTTTTTGGGAGAAGCTGGGGTTTGTTGAAAATGAAAATATAACCTTAGAATGGGGAGATAAGAAAAGCAAAGCGGTTGTTATGAGAAAAAAACTATAAACCGGAGGATAAGATGAAACGAACGGAAACAACAGAATTAACGGTGTTATGCCTGATTCGGAGAGGCAACGAATATTTGTTACAGGACAGAGTCAAAAAGGACTGGAGAGGATTTACCTTGCCGGGCGGTCATGTGGAGCCGGGAGAGTCTATTGTGGATGCGGTGGTCCGGGAAATGAAGGAAGAAACAGGGCTCACT
>JAFTPY010000119.1 GCA_017463035.1 Lachnospiraceae bacterium | reverse complement strand
TGCGGGCTGCCGGATGGATAAGCTGATTCATTTCAGCGGGTATTCCAATGATATGACCACGATTTTCCGGGGCGCGTCCTGCAACAGAACGATTTATGTCCACAACGATATGGAAAAGGAGATTCGCGAACGCCGTCTGATTCGTACCGAAGTACTGGCAAGAGCGTATCAGGAGTATGACAGCGTTGCGGTGGTAACGGAGGATATCAAAGGCTGTGCGGAGCGTATAGCAAAAAAGCTGCCGCTTCGTGTAGAGAAAACGGCAGAGATTTCGGTGGCAAAAAATATCATCAATTACAGGCGTGTACTGGATCTTGCCGAACAGGAGATTTCTTTTGATGCCCGGACAAAGAGTAATGTTTCAACGGAGCGTTTACAGGAAATTTTGGCAAGTAAGGCAACGAAGTTTATTAATATCGGCCGTTTTTCTGCGGAAAAGGGTCATGCCAGACTTTTGGATGCCTTCGATAAAATTCATAAAGAGAATCCGGAGACGTATTTGATTATTATCGGCGGCCGGGGTGAGCTTTATGAAGAGACGTTGAAGAAAGCACAAGCCCTTGACAGCTATGACCATATTGTGATTATATTGTTTATGCCGAATCCGTTTGCGGTTTTAAAGCAGTGTGATTACTTTATTTTCTCCTCGTTCTACGAGGGTTTCGGTCTGGTACTGGCGGAGGCGGACATTCTGGGAGTACGTTGTGTTTCCACGGATATTCCGGGACCTCGTCTGTTTATGAAAAAGTACGGCGGCACTTTGGTGGAGGATAGCGAACAGGGCGTATACGAGGGCATGAAGCTGTGTCTTGACGGAAAGGTGACCGATACCCTTTCCGTGAATTATGAGGAATACAACAAAGAAGCGGTGGCGGAGTTTGAACGGATTGCCGCAATGGAATAGGAGGCTGTAACGATGAAAAAGGTCATTACCTACGGAACGTATGATTTGTTGCACGTGGGACACATTAATTTACTGCGTCGCGCAAAGGAATTGGGGGATTATCTGATTGTGGTGCTTTCCACGGATGAGTTCAATGCGGTAAAGCATAAGACGGCATATCATCCCTACGAAGCTCGAAAAACGATTTTGGAGGCCATCCGCTATGTGGATGAGGTTATCCCGGAATTTAACTGGGAGCAGAAAATCAAGGATGTGGTAGATAATCAGGTGGATGTCTTTGTTATGGGAGATGACTGGGCAGGCCAGTTTGATTTCTTGAAGGACTATTGCGAAGTGGTATATCTTCCGCGGACGGAGGGAATCTCCACGACGAAAATTAAAAGCGATTTGAATTCGAAAAAGTAAGAGACAAGAGGTAAAATAAGCAGACGGGCTGTCCCGCAGAATTGCGAGGCGGTCCGTCTTATTGTTTTATTGCGAATCTGCTATGTTTATGTTATGCTGATATGCAGTTGTAAAAAAATAAAAGAAAATGAAACCTTTTATGATTTTGTCGTGTATTATAAGTGAAACCGGTCATAAATGAAACGTTTCGAACAATGTGAAAGGGTATTATACCAATGAAAATTACGGAATCTGTGTTTTTGGATGTGTTCGAAAAATTTAAGAATACCGTATATTCGGTCGTGTTTAACTATGTGAGAAATGCTGAGGATGCAGCCGATCTTCAGCAGGATGTGTTTGTAAAACTGCTTGGCAGCGATGTGGAGTATGAGAGTGAAGAACATATCAAAGCATGGTTAATTCGAGTATCCATTAATTTGTGCAAAAATCATTTGAGAAGTCAAAGTCATTTGTCGGATGCTCCTTTGTCGGAGGAAATACCGGCGGAGGTGAAGGAAGAATCCAATGATTTGTTTGCACTGGTGCTGACGCTGCCGGAGAAATACAGGATTCCGCTTCATCTGTTCTATTACGAGGAGTATTCCGTACGGCAGATTGCAACTGCCATGGAGCTTCCGGAAGCAACGGTGAAGATACGATTGAAACGAGGTAGGGAAAAACTCGGGAAATCTTTGCGAAAGGAGGACTGGTTCTGATGAGCGTAAAGATAACGTATAAACAGCAGGTAGATGCGTTTTGTAACGAAAAAAATACAATGACTGCGGAAGAAATGCTGCGGATTGCAAAAGAGAGAATCTCCGGGCGGGAGCAACCGTCGGAGAACGCAACGAACGTGATTGACTTGACGGAGCAGAGAAAAAAGAGAAATGCCTTCGGGAAGGTACTTTCGGCGGCATGCGTTATTATTGTATGTACACTGGCGGTGGCTACCACGGCGTTGGCGGCGACCGGCAAGCTGGATGAAGTGTTACGGAAGATTTTTAAGGATGAAACAAGTGCCGAACTGGTGGAGCAGGGCTACTATTATGAGGTGAATCAGTCCGTAACGGAGGATATTTTCCGAATTGATTTGTTGGCGGTGACGGGAGATGCACAGACACCGAAGCTTGTATTTGATGTATGGGTAAATGACCCGAATATATCCTTAAACAACGATCGGATTTACCTTTCCGCATATACATTGGGAGTAGAGCAGTATGAGAATGAATTGGATCAGTATGCAATGTGCGATGGAAGCGGCTATCAGGATGCGGAGAATAAGAATCTGTATCATGTGGTCATGGACGGAGCGCCGGTATGGATCAGTTACGGCGAACCGGTGGTGGTCAGTGTCAGGGAGATTCGTTTTAAGCATATTGCACGTTCGTACGAGGTGAATATGGAATATCGGTTCGAAGTGCCACCGATGGATCTTCATCCGGTAGTGAGCGACTATTTCGGAGGCGTTTTGGTTTCTCCGGAGGAGGACGGATTCTACCTGAATTACGCAAATTACGGTGCTTATTATACGGAATGCATCTTTGTGTTTGATTATGACGGACAGTCTCTGGAAGGACAGTATGCCACGGAATCGGGGCTGGAAAGCTTGCTTCAGATGAAGTGGAGAGACTATGCGGACGATTTGCACATGGTGGTAGACGGTGCGGAATACGAGGCAATTGCCCATGAGGGCGGAGAGGTATGGTATGATAAGTACGGAGAGGCAGGTCATAAAAATCGTTGTTATGTGACACTACACTTCCCGGTTATTGATTATCGGTCTGCCAAGAAAATCAGTTTGAAGCAGGGAACTGCGGAATACCGTTTGAAATAGTTGCTCAAAGAAAAGGAAGAGGAAAGAAAATGAAGAAAAAGAGTTTGTTGATATTTGTGATTGTTGCAATGTTTGCTTTTGCGGGATGTGCCGGAGAGAAAGGTAAGACGGTAGGAACGACCACCGGCACCCCGTCGGAAACCCGGGGAGTATCCGATGAGAAGGGAACCCCGGAAGTTACCATGTCTCCGGAGCAGAAGGAACTTGCGGAGCATTTGCGAATTGCTCATGAGGATGAGGTGTCCGCGCGGTTGGTGGAGCAGGGCTATTATCATATTGTGAACGAGACCAGAGAAGATGAGATTTTTCGATTCGATTTTAAGGCTTTGACCGGAGATGAGGAAAATCTGATGATGGTGTTTGATGTGACGGTGGAGGATGAAATTTTAACGGAGATGTATCCTGTAATCCGTCTGGGTGTGGATTGTGAGAGAGAAGAGAACTATGAGCCGGGAAATTGGTGGAATTGTGACGGATACGGCGTACAGGACCCGGAGAATAAGAAATTATATCATGTAATCATGAGCGGATATATTTTCGGTTACGCTCCTACTGTGGCGGAAATCTGTCAGGTCGCGTTTGATGTGGATACCGACAGTATGAACGGGGAATTGGTTTATGAAGTAAATCCGGAGCCGTACTATGTAGATGTACCTTTGGATACGTTTGTACCGGTATTACGGGGAAGTTACAGCGGAATGGGATTTTCCTGCGGGGGGAGAAGTTATGAAATGACGGGTGCGATTTACGGAAGCTATTATGTAGATTTTGAAATCCGGACCGCAATTGATGCGGCGGAGGTGCCGACGGACGATTGGGGCTTGGAAGAATACCGTGAGGAGCTTCAGAAGGAATGGACCGAAGCTTGGCCTGATTTAACATTGGTGGCAGACGGCAAGGAGTATAAGGTCGTGGACGAGGACGGCAAACGGGGATATCTTTGGTTTAATGTGGAAGAGGGAAAGACTTCTTATCAAGGCTATGTGCATGCGTATTTCCCGGCAGTTGATTATTTTAAGGTGTCTGAGCTGGAACTGAAGGTGGGAGATACGATATACAATCTGAAATAAAATCGGAGGGCTAGGAGTTATGAAAGGAAAAAGAATGATAGCTGCCGGGATTTTGGCAGCGGTATTGCTGGGAGCCTGTAACGCGGAACAACCGGCGACGGATCCGGTACAAACTTCCGGGATAACACAGGGAATTGAGAATGAGGAACAGGCGGCTTCCACACCGACGGCAACCGCAGCCCCGGAAGAAGCCAAGTCGCCGGAAGCTGCATCGAAGCCGGAAGTTACGGTACCGCCGGAGGAAACAGCAACCCCGAAGCCGGCATCCACAGCGGCACCAAAGCCGACGGCAACCGCAGCGCCGACGGCGACACCAAAGCCGACGGCAACCGTAGCCCCGACGGCGACGCCGGTTCCGACTGTTTCGCCGAAGAAGGCGGAGTTGGCGGAACATCTGAGAACAGCGCATAAAGACGAGGTTTCTGCGGAAATTGTAGAAAAAGGATATTGGTATGAGGTAGAAAAAACTTGTTCCGACGGAAGCTTTGCTTTTGATTTTAAAGCAGTGACCGGTGACCTGCAAAATCCGATGTTGGTGATTGATGTTACGGTAGAGGATGATGCTTTGACTGCTGCATATGACGAGCTTAAGTTGTACGCATATACACTGGGTGAAAGGGTGTATGACAATGAGCTGGATCATTATGCGGCCTGTGAGGGTTACGGAATACGGGATGAGAAGACGGAGAATCTTTATCACGTGACTTTGCCGGGAAGTGCTGCGTGGATGTCGGTCGGAGAACCGTTTGTAGTGGATATTTGTTGTGTGGAATTTGAAAGAAAAAATGCGGAGTCGCTTGTTTATGAAATAGATGTACCGGAATGGAGACTTACGGTTTCGAAGCATAAGCTTTGCCCGGTGCTGAAAAAAAGCTACAACGGATGTGCTTTTACACATAACGGAAGAGAATATTGTCTGAATACGGTAGAGTTCGGACAGTATGGTACGCAGATTTCCTTCTCTATCTTTGTCGATTCAAAAGAGGTATCGGAGTATCCGGGAGGCGCGGAACGTTTTACCGCAAATGCTCGTCCGGAATGGGAGGATTTTCTGAAACAGTTAACGTTGGAAGCGGATGGCGGGATTTTCCGTATGTATGAGCACGGCTTTATGCAATTCGGTGATTACGGGAACCGGTCAGGTTACTATGAAGGCGGCGGAACCGCGTTTTTCCCGGGAATCGATTACGGTGATGCGTCTGATGTAAAACTTTGGCTCGAAACAGACGGATATGATTTAAAGACCTCTGATAAGAAAATGTTACATCGGAAACCGCAAAAACCGGTTATGGATGAAAATCAGAAGGAATTGATTGCACATTTGCGGGAGCTTCATAAGGATGAAATATCGGCAACAATTGTAGAGAAGGGATATTATTATGCGGTAGACGAGAGCAGGATTGCAGATATATTCCGGTTTGATTTGAAGGCAGTTACCGGGGATATGCAGAACCCGAAGATGGTATTTGATGTCATAGTAGAGGATGATATGTTAACGGAAATGTATGAAAACATCCATTTATATGTGGGCTGTTTTACGGAAGACCAATACAATCCGGAGAACAAATACAGTTGGAATCGCGTGGGATGCGGCATTCGGGATAAGGAAAATAAGAAGCTGTACCACGTGACCATGGACGGAGCGATGTTGGGATACGGTCCGACAGTAATTGATATTTGCCGTGTGGGTTTTGACTTTGATCAGGATGATTCCGACGGAGTACTGTGGTATGAGGTAGAACCGGAGGCGTACCTGGTAGATATGCCGGCAACAGAGTTTCATCCTGCCTATGATGAGTATTATGACAACATGATATTCGTTTATAACGGACGGGAATATGAAATCAGATATGCAGAATTCGGAATGTATCGGACACAAATCGGATTTTATACCGACATTGATGCGAAAGAAGTTCCTGCGGACGAGGACGGCTTACAGGATTACAGGGATGAGCTCCAGGAGGAGTGGCTGGATTTTGCCAAGACGTTACGATTTGTAGCAGACGGCAAGGAATACAAGGTAATCGATGAAGACGGTAAGCGGGGATATGTATGGTTTGACGCAGAGGAAGATGAGATTTCCTATACAGCAAATGCATACCCGTATTTCCCGCCGATTGATTTTATTAAAGCAGATGTGATTGAGGTGAAATCCGGGGATACGGTACATCGTCTGAAGTAGCAATGAATTCGTATGACGAAGAGGAGAAGATAACTACAAAAGGCTTGCGAAGGGTGCGCAAGCCTTTTGTCTATTATGAAAGGAAGTATTTTTCGGAAAAATACTTTGAAGAATGCTATTACGAGATGTTTAGTACGGACTGTCAAAATGTTCTTCCGCATATTTTACGGCCTCTTCCAGTGTCATGCCGGCAAAGGTCTGGGCACCCAGAAAACGTCCGGATTTTTTATCGTCCAGAAAGGCACCTACTACGATACCGGGAATGGCACTTTCCGGAGCGTTGGGAGCATTCGGACCGCCAAGGTCTGTTCTGCACCAGCCCGGATCGGTGAGATTAATCATAACGTCGGTGCCGTTTACGGTGTGCCCCAGGTCAACGGTAATTTTATCAAGGGCTGCCTTACTGGCAGAATAGCCTGCCTGATGAGGATCTAAGCGGATACCGCTGGTGGTATTTAAAATACGACCGAAGCCGTTCTCAATCATACGCGGCAGGAAATGATAACAAATCATTGCCGGAGCAATGGTGTTGATTTTAAAGCTTTCTGTGTAATCGGAAACCGGAGTGTTCAAATAATCCACACGATATGCGATTTGTAAGCCCGCATTATTCAAAACAATGGAAATCGGAGTTCCTTTGGCATCAATATCCGCAAGCATTTTCTCCACCTGTGCCAAATCCGTCAATTCAGCCTCTACGGTATAAGCTTCTACGCCTTTTGCTTTGACTTCTTCCAGAACCTTGGCGCAATGTTCCTTAGAACGGCTGTGCAATACAAGGTTACATCCCTGCTCTGCCATAAAAAGTGCGGATAAGTATCCGATACCTCTGCTGGC
>JAFTPY010000118.1 GCA_017463035.1 Lachnospiraceae bacterium | reverse complement strand
GCATGCGTCTTTTAGTGACGCATAACCTGTATTTCTACAACAAAATGATGGAAGAAATACGCGAAGCCATTGAGCAGAAACGTTTTTCCGAGTATAAAAAGCAAAAGCTTGCGGGCTTTGCCCAAGGGGAACAAGATTAATCGTGCGAATGCACAAGAAGGAGGAAGTTATGTTTCAGTTTTTGACAACGGATGCAGGGGCTGCACAGCCGATGAGTCCGATGGGAACCCTTTTGTATTGGGTGGTTTTAATCGGTGCGTTTGGTTTGATGTTTTATTTTATGGCAATCAGACCGCAGAAGAAGCAGCAGAAGAAGATGGATGAGTTAATGGCATCTCTTGCTATCGGTGACAGTGTTTTGACCACCGCAGGTTTTTACGGCGTGGTTATCGATGTGATGGACGAGGTTATTATCGTTGAGTTCGGCAACAATAAGAACTGTCGTATTCCGATGAAAAAGAGTTCTGTAGTAGAAGTTGAAAAGCCGATGGAAGAAGAGACAAAGGTGAAATAAGTTTTATCATAGAATAGAATGAATAAAAGGGGCTCGCGGAGCTGTTTCGGAAGAAACGTTCCGTGGGTCCCTTTGCCTATACGGAAAAACTGAAATGTGTCCGCGACTATTCAAGTGCCTGATATAACGGCTCCAGCAATTGCTCCGGAATATTCAGGTTATGATTGCGTCCGGTGCCGAGGAACAGATTCGGTTTGTTTGCACCGTGGAAATCGGTGCCTCCGGTCATAAGTAGTCCGAAGCGGTTGGCTAGACCGAAACAAAC
This sequence comes from Lachnospiraceae bacterium, assembly GCA_017463035.1. GTDB lineage: Bacteria > Bacillota > Clostridia > Lachnospirales > Lachnospiraceae > SIG307. The sequence goes on along the minus strand of JAFTPY010000118.1, from coordinate 10,649 downwards.
CTGCTCGTCAAAGCCGCTGTTGGAGGAATAATAAACCTCCAGCCCCTTTAGTCCGGCCTCCGACAAACGTTTTAATAAAGCTTCCAGCTCTGCCGGGGGGAGTTTATAGAGGAGAGGGTGCGCCAGAACCGGAAGCCCTCCGGCCTGTAAAATCAGAGAAACAGCGCGCTCCGGTTGCATATATTCCCGGGGAACAAAGCACGGGGCATCGTACCCCAGATAGCGCGAGAATGCTTCCTGGGAAGTTTTTACATGACCGTGTTTGATTAGATAATTGGCAAAATGTGCTCTTGTGATAACCGTATCCGGATTCATAAGGCGTAAGTCTTCCAAGGTCAAAGGAATGCCGAGGGAGCGAAAGCGTTCTACCATATGCTCGTTTCGCAAATCTCTGGCAGTCACCGCTTCTTCCAAGGCGGCAAGTAAAACCGGATTTGTTTCATCCACAAAGAGACCTAAAATGTGAATATCTTTCTTTTTATAGGCGGCAGATATCTCGACGCCGGATATTACGGTGACTTCGGGGCCGGAGGAAGCGGATTGTGCGGCAGCGTCCTTGGCTTTCCGAACACCGGAGACAGTATCGTGATCGGTGAGGGCAAACACGGATACATCGGATGCCTGTGCCAGAGAAACCAGTTCTTCCGGAGAACAGGTGCCGTCGGAATGGTTGGAATGTACATGAAGGTCAATCATAATAATCTCCTTTGCAACTACGTTATTTTCAGTATAACATAAAATAATATTTGTAACAAGGGAATGGATGGGAACTTGTTTTCATATAGTAGAACTAAGGAAAAAAACGGAGAATGCGGATGGAGATGAAGAAAATTGCCAAGGAGACAGGAACAGCATTGGCGTGCTCGTTTCTGATAACGGTATTGTTTTTACTGATTGTTGCATTCGTTGCACTGAAAGTGGGCTTGGGTGAAGATGCCGTTTCTAAAATTATGATAGCGGGCTATGTTCTTGCACCGGCGGCGGGGGGATTTATGCTCGGGAAAAAAAGAAAGGTAAACCGCTTTTTATGGGGACTGTGTATCGGAGTGCTTTATTTTGCGGTTTATGCGGTTATTGCTGTGGTAACAAAGGACGTTTCCTTCGGAAACATTGCCTGGGTTATGCTTCCTGTGTGTCTTGGCGGCATGGCGGGAGGTATGTTGAGCTAGGAAAAAAGAAATGCTTCACAGCGGAACCAAAATGTGGTATACTAACTATGTACCTGCCTGTAAGTCACGGGAGAAAAGCGTCCTGTGACCCGGCAGGAAACGGGTATACTGTAAATGAAGGATAGGTTGCAGAGGATTAGCAGTGATATCGAACGAAAAGGGAGAATGCCATGAGACGAATCATTAAATTAAAAGGAGCAATGCGGCTGTATCTGAATTGGCCGATTTTTTTGACAATCCTTTTGATTTGCATGAATTTAAGTATATTGACGGTGGACAAAACGGCAGCGGGCCTGATGGCGATTTTTGTGCTTATTTATGCCGTGATTGCATTTTTACTTTATTTTGTAAAGAAGCCTTTAATCGTGAGCGAGATGGTGCGTTTTGCCGCAGGCTACAGTCAGGTACAGCGCAGACTGTTAAAGGAACTTGCGGTTCCGTATGCGGTAATGGATATGTCGGGCTCTATTCTTTGGGCAAACGACGAGTTCATGGACTTGGCGGAGACATCTCCGAAAACCAAAAACATCAAAACGATTATTCCGGAAATTACCGCAGAGTATCTTCCGACGGTGGAAAATGATGTGAGCCTGCATGTGGAAATCGGGGAGCGGAATTATGAAGTGTGTTTGCGCGTGGTGAATACGCCAAGCTTCGATGAGGATATATTGTGGCAGGATATGCAACGTCATGCCAATGAGCTGATTGCACTGTATTTGTATGATGAGACGGAAATTGTAGCCCTGCAGAAGGAGAACGAAGATCAGAAGCTGATTACCGGCCTTTTGTATATCGATAATTACGAAGAAGCGTTTGAAAACATTGATGAAGTACGCCGCTCTTTGTTGACGGCTCTTGTGGACCGAAAGATAAACAAATATATGGTGAGCATTGATGCCATTATTAAAAAGCTGGAAAAGGACAAGTATATCTTTGTTTTCCAACACAAATACCTGGCGCAGTTGGAGGCAAACAAGTTTTCGTTGTTGGAAGAAGTACGAGGCTCCAGTATCGGAAACGATGCACCGATTGTTACCATCAGTATGGGCCTGGGGGTCAATGCGGAGTCTTATCTCGCCGGTTATGAGCTGGCTCGGGGAGCCATTGATTTGGCACTTGGCCGGGGCGGTGACCAGGCGGTTGTAAAGGACGGAAATAAGATTTCATATTACGGTGGTACGGCGGTACAGGTGGAAAAGACAACTCGTGTAAAGGCGCGTGTAAAGGCGCATGCTTTGAAAGAGTTTATGGAAGGAAAAGAGCGTATAGTCGTGATGGGACATTCCATCGGAGATATTGATTCTCTCGGTTCCGCCATTGGCGTGTATCGTATTGCCAAGACCTTAAATAAAAAAGCACACATTGTCATTAATGATGTGACCAGTTCCATTCGTCCGATGCTCACAAAGTTTCAGGACAATCCGGATTATGAGGATGACATGTTTGTTAACGGCGAAACGGCCCGGGGGTTGGTAGACAATAATACGTTGTTGGTAGTGGTGGATGTAAACCGGCCGAACTATACGGAATGCGAGGCATTGCTTTCTCTGACCCGTACCATCGTGATTTTGGATCACCACAGACAGACGGGAGAGGCAATTCCGAATGCGGTATTGTCTTATATCGAGCCGTATGCATCCTCTGCCTGTGAAATGGTTGCGGAAATTTTGCAGTATATCGGAGACGGACTGAAGTTAAAGGCATTGGAAGCGGACGCTATGTATGCCGGTATTATGATTGATACCAATAATTTCCTTACAAAGACCGGTGTCCGTACCTTCGAGGCGGCGGCTTATTTGCGCAGAAACGGTGCGGATGTGACGAGAATCCGTAAAATGTTCCGGACGGACATGCCGGAGTATTATGCAAAAGCAAAGTCTGTTGCAGCGGCAGAGATATTCGAAAGTCGTTTTGCTTTTTCCGTATCTGCCAGTGAAGGAGTGGACAGCCCGACGGTGGTTGCTGCACAGACGGCAAACGAGCTGTTAAATATCAACGGTATTATGGCATCCTTTGTATTTACCCAGTTCGGAGGTAAGGTATATATCAGTGCCCGTTCCATTGATGAACTGAATGTACAGGTAGTAATGGAAAAGCTGGGCGGCGGCGGTCATATGAGTGTTGCGGGGGCGCAGTTTGACGATTGTGATGTTCCTGCAGCTGTAGAACGCGTTAAGAATGTACTTCGAACCATGATTACAGAAGGAGAAATTAAATTATAACGGAAAGGAAGAAAGACAATGGAAGTGATTTTATTACAGGACGTAAAGAGCCTTGGAAAAAAGGGAGAGATTGTAAAGGTTAGCGACGGTTACGCGCGTAACTTTATTTTGCCGAAAAAACTGGGTGTAGAAAAGAACGCAAAGACCATGAATGATTTGAAGCAGCAGAAGGCAGCGGAGGAAAAGCACAGACAGGAAGTGCTGGCAGAGGCACAGGCATTGGGCGAGCAGATTAAGAAGATGAGTGTAACCTTAAAGATTAAGTCCGGAGAAGGAGGAAGGACCTTCGGTTCTGTGTCTACCAAGGAAATTGCCGTGGCAATGAAGGAGCAGTTAAAGCTGGATGTGGATAAGAAGAAGCTTGTTCTTCCGGAGCCGATTCGTACGTTGGGAACCACCATTGTTCCGGTAAAGCTTCACCCGGAAGTGACTACGGAGTTGACGGTAAAGGTAGTGGAAGCATAGAGTAAGTGCACAGGATGAGAGGGTTTTGCGGATGGATGAGGCACTGATAAAGCGTGTGATGCCGCACAGTACGGAAGCGGAGCAATCGGTTATCGGTTCCATGCTAATGGACCGGGATGCGATTATGACCGTTGCGGAGATGCTGACGCGGGAGGATTTTTATAATCCGATGTACGGCCTTTTGTTTGAAATAATAACAGGATTGTTTAATGATGGAAAGCCGGCAGATATCCTTACGGTACAGAACCGTTTAAAGGAAAAGGATGCCCCGCCGGAAACCTATGAGCTAAAGTATTTTACCGAACTGGTCGGTTCGGTTCCGACGTCTGCCAATGTGCGCTATTATGCGGAAATTGTGAAGAATCATGCACTGAAGCGCAGAACCATTAAGGTAACCGAGTCCATTGCCAACGATTGTTATCTCGGCAAAAAGGATACCAACGAAATTCTGGCGGATACGGAAAAGCAGATTTTTGATTTGATACAGAAGAGGGGAAGCGGTGATGTTGAAGATATCCGCAGTATTGTAATTAAAGCCATCGAAAGTATTGAGAATGCGTCCAAGAATCGCGGTTCGGTAACGGGTATCGCTACCGGCTTCTATGATTTGGACTATAAGACCGCAGGATTGCAGCGAACGGATTTGATTCTGATTGCCGCACGTCCGTCTATGGGAAAGACGGCGTTTGTATTGAATATTGCGGAGTATGTCGCGCTAAAGAGTAAAGTGCCGACGGCTATTTTTAGTTTGGAGATGTCCCGCACCCAGTTGGTTAACCGTATTTTGGCCATGAATTCCAAGGTGGATTCTCAGGCGATTCGTACCGGTGACTTAAAGGAGGATGACTGGACGAAGTTGGTGGAGAGTGCAAAGATTACCGGTGAGGCCCCGTTGTTTATTGATGATACGCCGGGTATCTCCATACAGGAGTTACGTTCGAAATGCAGAAAGTTCAAGCTGGAGAAGAATCTGGGCCTGATTATTATCGACTACCTGCAGCTTATGTCTGCCGGACGGCGTTCGGAGTCCAGACAGCAGGAAATCTCCGAGATTTCCCGCTCTTTAAAGGCACTTGCCCGTGACATCAATTGTCCGTGCATTGCGTTATCCCAGCTTTCCCGTGATGTGGAAAAGCGAGATGACAAGCGGCCGATTTTGTCCGACCTTCGAGAGTCGGGAGCAATCGAGCAGGACGCGGACGTTGTAATGTTCATTTACCGTGATGAGTATTATACGAAGGAAAAGTGTGAAGAACCGGGTGTTTCCGAAATCATTATCGCAAAGCAAAGAAACGGCCCGACAGGTACGGTAAAGCTGGCATGGTTGGGACAATATACCAAGTTTGCAAACTTGGATAACCGAAAGCATTAATCGGAATTTTGTCATGATTTGTCGGTTTATGTTTTATTAAGGCGTGTCAAAATGGAAAAAACTGGGAACAGATACTTGCGTATCTGTTCTTTTTTTCGTTATACTGTTTGAGCGGACAGGCGTAAGATATAGGGTGGGAAATAAAAAGGAACAAGGAAAGGGGCAGAATATATGGAAAAAATATATCAGGTGTCGGAAGCGGCAGAGGAACTGGAAACGGAAGTATATACATTGCGGTATTGGGAGAATCAGTTGGGCTTGGAGGTGCCGCGAAATGCCGCGGGACACCGCTATTATGAAGAAACACAGCTTGTTATGTTTCGAAATGTGAAGCGACTGAAGGAGGCGGGGTTCGGTTTGCGGCAAATTAAAGCGATGGGGGAACGGATGACGGCAGTGGCGGCCCTTTCGGATGAAAAACTTCAGGAGCTTAAGGAGCGGATCAGTGGGATGGAGGCAGAGCAGGAGACTGTGTTTTGCGGAAAAGAAGCCGCATCCGTAACGGAGAAAGAAGAATTGCCGCTATGTGTCGGTGAGCCGGGAAACGGAATTCTTACAGTGCCGGAGGAACGAACGGATGGTGTACGAATGTTGCAGGAAGGGATGACAAAATGGTTGGGGGAACTACTGCAGAAAAATAATGAGCATCTGACACAAAAAATTGAGGACGGAGTATCGGAACGCATGGCGAGGGAACTTCGCTTTTTGTTTCGCCAGCAGGAGGAAAAGGAAGAAGAACGGTATCGTCGTCTGGACAGAACCATTCGCGAGTACCAACAGGCCAGAGCTGTGGGTAAGCAGCCGGGAGCAAGCCGGGAAAGGAGCTTCTTTTGCGGGAAACTGCATCCGTTGCGTTAATAGAGTATGGAAACGAAAGCCGGGCTGTGTACGGGATGACACGGCCCGGTCTTTTTGCGATTATAAAAGTTTATTGTTTTTTTGTGAAAATTTAGTGTTCTGCTATTGATTTAAAAAGTATGTGCCTATATAATAAGCGTAGGATGGTGCCTTTGCAGGACAGGGGGACGGTCCTGAGGATGATAAGGTTGGGAAAGCAAGGAAAAGAGAGGAAAAATCATGGGAGAGACGGGAAATAATAACGATAAGAAAGGGAAAGGCCAGCAGAACAATAAGAGCGGGATGCTTTTTTGTCTCGTTGTTGCGTTGTTTTTGGTATTGACCTTTTTCTATATGTCGCATAAAATCGATGAAAGTACCAATAAGAAAATCGCCTACAATGATTTTATTACAATGCTGGAGGGCGGAATGGTTTCAGAAGTCCAAATTGATTCGGACAGCGGACGGATTTTGATTATTCCGAAGCAGGAGTCACAGGCACTTCCGACACTTATGGTGACCTATTATACCGGCATTTTAGAGGACGGAAATAAAATACAGGAACGTTGTGCGGCGGCGGGTGTGACTTACAGTCGTGTGACGGTGGATAAGACGGATTCGATATTAAGCTCTATTCTCAGTACGGTGCTTATGTTTGCGCTGATTTACGGTGTTATGTTTTTTGTGTTCCGTATGTTCAGTAAAAGCAGCGGCGGCATGATGGGGGTCGGGAAGAGCAATGCCAAAGTATATGTAGAAAAGGAAACCGGTGTCACCTTTAAGGATGTGGCAGGTCAGGAGGAGGCGAAGGAGTCTCTGACGGAGATGGTGGATTTTCTTCACAATCCGGGTAAGTATACCCGTATCGGTGCAAAGCTTCCGAAGGGTGCTCTTTTGGTAGGACCTCCGGGTACCGGTAAGACCTTGTTGGCAAAGGCAGTGGCCGGAGAAGCAAAGGTTCCGTTTTTCTCCCTGTCAGGTTCTGATTTTGTAGAAATGTTTGTAGGTGTCGGTGCGTCCCGTGTTCGTGATTTGTTTAAGCAGGCACAGGCGCAGGCTCCGTGTATCATCTTTATTGATGAGGTGGATGCTATCGGTAAGAGTCGTGATTCTCACTACGGCGGCGGAAACGATGAGCGTGAGCAGACCTTGAATCAGCTTCTTTCTGAAATGGATGGTTTTGATACCTCTAAGGGGCTTGTGATTCTGGCGGCAACCAACCGACCGGAGGTTTTGGACAAGGCACTTTTGCGTCCGGGACGTTTTGACCGCAGAATTATTGTGGATAAGCCGGATTTAAAGGGACGTATTGATATTTTAAAGGTACATGCAAAGCACGTGCTGATGCATGATTCCGTAAACTTAGAAGAAATTGCTATGGCGACTTCAGGTGCGGTAGGCTCCGATTTGGCCAATATAATTAATGAAGCGGCTATTCTTGCGGTAAAGCAGGGACGTACCGTGGTGACGCAGGCGGATTTGTTTGAATCCGTGGAGGTAGTCATTGCCGGTAAGGAAAAGAAAGACCGTATATTAGGAAAAGAAGAAAAGCAGATTGTGGCGTACCATGAGGTGGGTCATGCCCTGATTGCCTGTCTGGATAAGAATGCGGAGCCGGTGCAGAAGATTACCATTGTGCCGCGCACCATGGGGGCTTTGGGATATGTAATGCAAGTGCCGGAAGAAGAGAAGTATTTAATGCATAAGGATGAACTGGTAGCCCGCCTTGTGACCTTGTTCGGCGGACGTGCAGCAGAGGAGCTGGTATTCGGAAAGGCTACCACCGGTGCCTCCAATGACATCGAGAAGGCAACCTCCATTGCCCGTGCTATGATTACCCAGTACGGTATGTCCGAGAAGTTCGGTCTTATGGGGCTTGAGTCGGTGCAGAATCGTTATCTGGACGGCAGACCGGTACAGAATTGTGCCGATGCTACTGCGGCTCTGATTGACAATGAAGTGATGGAACTGTTGAAAGAATGCTACGATAAGGCGTATAAGATGTTATCCGAGAACAGAGATGTGTTGGATAAGATTGCGGAGTTTCTGTTTGAAAAGGAAACCATCACCGGTAAGGAGTTTATGAAGATTTACCGTGAGGTGAAGGGCTTGCCGGAGCCGGAGGAAGATTCGGAGGAGAAGAAGGACAGTGATACAAAGGAAGAAAAAAGGTTCTTTGATGCTGTGGTTGAAGATGAAATGAACGAAGCGGAAGGGGTAACCGAAGCTGACGAGGAGAAGAACACCGAGGAATAAGACTGCACGAATACGGAGGTGGCCTTATGTTTGATATCGAAGAAGAGTTAAAAAAGCTCCCGGCTAAGCCGGGAGTTTATATTATGCACGATAAGTCGGATGCGATTATATATGTAGGAAAGGCAATCAGTCTGAAGAATCGTGTGCGCCAGTATTTCCAAAGCAGCCGGAATCTGTCGCCGAAGATACAGAAGATGGTGTCCCTGGTGGCACGGTTTGAGTATATTGTGGTGGATTCCGAAATGGAAGCATTGGTACTGGAATGCAACTTAATCAAAGAACATCGCCCGAAGTATAATACCATGCTAAAGGACGATAAGCATTATCCTTACATCCGGGTGACGGTAAACGAACCGTTTCCGCGGGTGTTGTTTGCACGCTCCCGAGGGAAAGATAAGGCGAAGTATTTCGGACCGTACACCAGCGGGCAGGCGGTAAAGGATACCTTGGATTTGTTAAAGAAGACCTATCAGATTCGGAATTGCAATTTAAATCTTCCGAAGGAGAAAAGTAACCGACCGTGTTTATACTATCATATCGGACAGTGTAAGGCACCGTGTCAGGGTGAAATCTCCCGGGAAGAGTATGGAGCAGCCATTGAACAGGTAATGGCTTTTCTGGGAGGAAATCTTTCTTTAATTACAAAACGATTGGAACAGTTGATGAAAGAAGCTTCTATGAACCTGGAGTTTGAGAAGGCTGCGGAATACAGAGACTTATTAAATAGTGTACACCGTATGGCGGAACGTCAGAAGGCAGATGCAGATTTGACGGTGGACCGGGACATTGCGGCTATCGCTACGGCGGGGGAAGAGGCTGTAGTGCAGGTGTTCTTTGTCAGAGAAGGAAAGATGATCGGGAGAGAGCATTTTTATCTGACCGGAGTGGAGGACGAAGACCGGGCTTTTGTTTTGCAGGAATTCATAAAACAATTTTACGGAGGAACTCCGCATATTCCGAAGGAGTTGTTATTATCGGAAGAGATTGAAGAGAGAGAACTGTTGGAAAACTATTTATCGGAGCGTTCCGGACGAAGGGTGAAGATTCTCGTTCCGAAAAAAGGCGAGAAGGAACGTCTGGTAGAGCTGGCGGAGAAAAATGCATCTATGGTATTACAAAAGGATGCGGAAAAGATTGCTGCGGAGGAGAAAAAAACAAAGGGTGCGGCAGACGAAATCGCGGAGCTTTTGGGACTGCCGGAATTGGGCAGAACAGAATCCTTCGATATCTCCAATACGGCAGGTTTTGCTTCTGTGGCTTCTATGGTGGTATTTGAAAACGGAAGACCGAACAAGGCAGAGTATCGTAAGTTCAGAATTAAAACCGTCCAAGGGTCTGATGACTATGCCAGCATGCGGGAGGTGTTGACCCGCCGCTTTTCTCACGGATTAAAGGAATTGGAAGAAGGAACGGAGGAGAAGTTCTCCAAGTTCCCTGACTTGATCTTAATGGACGGAGGGAAAGGACAGGTAAACATTGCGGAGCAGGTGCTTTATGAATTGGGAATTAATATACCGGTATGCGGTATGGTAAAGGATGATAAGCACCGCACGAGAGGTCTGTATTTTCATAATGAAGAGTTACCGATGAACCAGCACGGGGAAGGCTTTCGTTTGTTGACCCGTATCCAAGACGAGACCCATCGGTTTGCGATTGAGTATCACCGTTCTTTGCGCGGGAAAGAACAGGTTCGTTCTATATTAGATGAAATTGAAGGTATCGGGCCGACCAGACGCAGGGCATTGATGAAGGCATTCGGAAGCCAGGAGGCTATTCGTGAAGCAACAGAAGAGGAACTGGCAGCGGTAGATTCTATGAATGCAGCAGCGGCACATGCGGTGTATACTTTCTTTCAAAAAAAGAAGTAAAAAAAATGTAAAAAAGTGCTTGACATAAAAAAGGTTTCGTGGTACTATAATCAAGCACTGTTTCGGAGAGTTGCCCGAGTGGTTTAAGGGGCTGGTCTTGAAAACCAGTGATTCCGAAAGGGACCGTGGGTTCGAATCCCACATTCTCCGCTAGGAAGATGGTAGACAGACTTCTTCCGGAACATGGAATTAAATAATGACATTATGTCAGCATCCGGAGAAATACCCAAGCGGCTGAAGGGGCTCCCCTGGAAAGGGAGTAGGTCGTTAATAGCGGCGCGAGGGTTCAAATCCCTCTTTCTCCGTTCCTTTTTGAGACAGATTTTCAAAAATGAAAAAAGTTGAAAAAAGGTATTGACAGAAAAACACTTCGGTGTTATACTGTGTAAGCTGTCGAAACGAAGCGAAAAAACGAAAAGTTTTTAAAAACAAGATTTTCAAAATAATTCAAAAAATCGCT
>JAFTPY010000014.1 GCA_017463035.1 Lachnospiraceae bacterium | reverse complement strand
ATTCTGGACAATCATCCGGGGGTAAAGTATGTAGGAAGCTCGGAAGCATGGAGAGGGTCGAATTATTATATCAACGGCTGTGAAAAGCTGGAGGGAATCTGGTTTGATACAAACGGCAGGATGAAATTGTATGTAAACGATTGTAAAAACTTAGCATCCATATCCGGGAAAGAGTTTGCTTTTTCGGGTCTATACGTATCGGACTGTCCGGAGGTAAGACTCTATATGAGCGATACCATCGGCTTCCCTGAGGACTGGTATATTGACGATGATGTGCAACTGGTGTGGGCCGGAGGAGAATTTGATGTCGGGTCTTTTGACTATTTAGTAGGAGATAAGCTTCTGTTTACGGAAGACGGGCATCCGTATCTGGATCTCGGTTTTTCACCGGACGAAAAGCAAAGACTTCACTGGTTGGGGACAAACAGTGAAGCTGACGTACTTTCCGAACATGTAAATCAAATTCTTACCATACAGAACAATGCTGTTCCGAAGGAGCTTTTGGCGGACGGTAAGGTGATGACGGAAGTGGATGTAATTCTATTTTCACCGAAGAAACCGTCTGTTTATTCCGTCAGAAGTTCGGAAAAGGATGCTGCCTTATACTGGGAGTCATTGGCGAAGAAGTATTTTATTGCGGAAAGTGACGGAACAGTGGTGGCATATGATTCCTGGGAGGAATTGTCCGAAGCAGCAAAGGAGATAGAGGGATTAGGGGATATTTCCGGGTTGTTTGATGAGGAATAAGATGCTATGTGCGACATATCAGTCAAAAGTTTTCAAAAAAATTCCAACAATTTTAAATTTCTTATTGACGAATGGAATTTTTATGATATAATCTATGTAGTGCTATTATAAAATACCCAAACAGTTGTATATAGGCACAATACACAACTGGAGGGAGGTTAGGTGAGAAGATGTCGAATGTTATCGTAAAAGAGAATGAATCCCTCGACAGCGCTCTCCGCAGATTCAAGAGAAACTGCGCAAAGGCTGGCATTCAGCAGGAGATTCGCAAAAGAGAGCATTACGAGAAGCCGAGCGTAAGACGTAAGAAGAAGTCTGAAGCTGCTCGTAAGCGCAAGTATAAATAATGTGCTAAAAAAGCCCCTTAATCTTCGGATTAAGGGGTATTTTACGTTTTGCCCCGCAATATACTGGAAAGTAAGGGAGTCATTACGGAGGCGGCATGGCGAAGTACAGGGTACGAAAACGCAAAAAGTCCGAAGGAAAGAAAGACCTTTATTTGCAGGTGAAACGTGCGGAGAAGAAAGAGAAAAAAGAATATGCGACCTTTTTCGAGCGGTTAACGGAGTCAGTGTCCTTAACCGGGGATGTAGCGGGAGAAATGCTGGTATACTTGGTGGGCAGACATTGCATGATTGTACGGAATTTTACTTCTGTGACGGAATATACTGCCTGCCGGATTCGTTTAAAAACAAAAAAGTATGAGCTTTGTGTGGAGGGGAACTGTCTTCGTCTTCAGTATTTTTTGCCGGAGGAGCTTCGGATTGTGGGAACCGTAACCGGAGTATCCTATGGGGAAAACAAAGGGTAAGGAGGAGGAAGCATGAGGCGATTGTTTGATTATTTTACCGGAACGGTGTTTGTGGAGCTTCGCGGGACCTCTCCGGAACGCTTTTTTAATGTGTGTCGCAGCAGAAAAATACCTCTCTATGAGGTGACCACCCGGGTAACCGACAAAGGCACGGTCTATGTGGCAAAAATGAAGCTAAAGGACTATTTCAAGGTGAAGCATGCCGCAAAAAAGGCCCATTGTATTCCCTACGTGCGAAAAAGAATCGGATTGCCGTTTTTTATAAAGAAATACCGGAGCCGCATTGCGTTTTTTGCAGGCGGTATTTATTGTTTTTGGCTGATCTGGCTGTTGTCCCGGTTTGTGTGGGATGTTTCCGTCACCGGAGGTTTTGTACATACGGAGGAGGAGCTTTTATCGTATTTACGGGGCACCGGCGTGGTCTGCGGGATGAGGTGTGAAGAGGTAGATTGTACGGAGATGGAACGGCGGCTTCGAATCGATTATCCCGACATCGGCTGGGTGTCGGCGGAACTTCGGGGAACCAAGCTTTTTTTGCGGGTGGCAGAAACGGATATGCCCATGTTACAGGAGGAAAATACGACTCCGGTACATTTGGTAGCTACAACGGACGGGATAGTGGAAACGTTGACCTGTCGTAAAGGAACTCCTCTTGTAAAGGAAGGGGATGTGGTGAAAAAGGGAGATATTCTGGTCAGCGGAGTGGTGTCCGTCATCGGAGACAACGATGTGGAAGTGAACCGGTATGCGGTGGCCGCCGATGCGGATATTACATTGAAAACGGTAAAAAAGTATACCCACAGCTTTTCGAGAAAAACGGAAGAGAAAACCTTTACGGGAAAAGAGAAAACCGGATACACCTTTTCTTACGGAAATAAAAAAATATTTTCGCATATGCCTAGTCATTCCTATACAAATTATGCTATAATAACAGAGGATGCGGTTTTGTCGTTGCATAAGCATTATCCGTTACCCTTCCGTGTACAAAAGAGCACGGTTTCAGAGTATATTCCCGAGGTAAGGGACTATACGAAGGAGGAGGCGGAAGGCTTGGCAAAACAGGCACTGGACCGTTATTTGGCGTATCTTACGGAGAACCGTACCACGGTGCTGGATGCAGAGGTGAAGACCGTGGTGGGAAAGGATACGGTAAAGACGGAGGGTAAACTACTCCTGTTAGCAGAGGCCTGGGAACAGGTGGCGGTACAGGAAGATGAGTGGAGGCAAGAAAACGTAGATGAGTATCGTGGAAACAATGATGAACCTACCGGTGGAGCATAGCAGAAATATTTTCGGGCAGTTTGACGCCTACGCCAAGCTGATTGAAAAGAATCTGGGCGTGACACTGATTGTTCGTGACGATAAGTTAAAGATTTTAGGTACGGCAGAGGCGGCGGAGCAGGCAAAGCGCGTTATTGACCAGCTTTGTTTGTTGTCCGAACGGGGCAATGCCATTACGGAGCAGAATGTATCTTATGCATTGTCCTTATTACCAAAGGCGCAGGAGGCTGCGGTGACGGAGATTGACAAGGATACCATTTGTCATACCATCCAGGGCAAGCCGATTAAGCCGAAGACCCTGGGACAGAAGCAGTATGTGGATCTAATACGCAAAAAGATGATTGTGTTCGGCGTGGGTCCTGCCGGTACCGGTAAGACCTATCTTGCCATGGCTATGGGCATTACTGCCTTTAAAAACGACGAGGTCAGCCGTATTATTCTGACCCGCCCTGCCATTGAAGCGGGAGAAAAGCTCGGTTTCCTTCCGGGGGATTTACAGAGCAAGGTAGATCCGTATCTGCGTCCGCTTTACGATGCGTTGTACCAGATTATGGGTGCCGACAGTTTTACCAAAAATATGGAAAAGGGCCTGATTGAAGTGGCTCCTTTAGCCTATATGCGAGGCAGAACCTTGGACAATGCGTTTATTATTCTGGATGAAGCCCAGAATACCACACCGGCCCAGATGAAGATGTTTTTGACCCGTATCGGCTTCGGTTCCAAGGTGATTATTACCGGCGACTTGTCCCAGAAGGACCTGCCGAGCGGTGCAACTTCCGGTCTTGATGTGGCTTTGCGGGTACTCAAAAAGATTGATGATATCGGTATTTGCGAGTTGACCTCTCAGGACGTGGTTCGTCATCCGCTGGTACAGAAGATTGTGCATGCCTATGATGAGTACGAGCAGAAGACCATAAAGAAACAGGCAGTAAAAAAAGAGTATAGAGACGATGTGAAAAGAAACTTTGAACCGGTGAAGAAATCTGCGGAAGCACAGAAAGCGTCCGGAGAGACAGTAAAAAAGCCGGTGGAGGTTACAAGAAAAACGGTTTCGACCGAAAAAAAGAGCGGGAAAGCCGGAAATGCTTCGATGAAGAAAAAGGGGGAGCGCCTGTTCGGGCGAAAGTAAGTTATGAGTAATAGGAATTTCGGATACACTTCCAAAAAGACGGTTTTTTGGAGTGTGATTATGTTTTTGCTTATGATGGGAAGCGCTGTTGCTGTTCCGTATTTAAAAGAGGGAGGACAAGCCTTACGTCCGCTTTATCTGATTCTGGCAGGGGGACTTGCTTTGGGGGCGGCAGTGTTTGTATGCTGTTTTGAGGCCAGAGCCTGTGAAAGTTATTTGTTTTGGCTGATTCCGCTGGTATACCTGATATCTGTTGCATTTATGTTATTGTTTGACCGTCCCTTTGCGTTTCCGCTCTGGACCTTCGGCGGGATTTTTGTTTTATGTGCGTTCAAACTTCGCTACGGTATGTTTTTGAATATTTTCCTGTTATATATTTTGGGAAGCATGCAGACAGAACTTGTGAGTGAGGTACTGATTGTACAGTTGATTTGCTTGGTGTTATTCGGATTTGTGATGCCGAATGCAAAGTCATGGAAGGATGCGGTGAATGTGCTGGTTTCCGTGGCGGCGGTATTAATCAGTGTCCGCATTGTATGTTATTTTACCATGGACAGGACAAGCCTTACCAATGATATTTTCAGCGTTTCGGTTGTTTATGCGATTGTGGTTTGCGCGGTATTGTTATTGGCAAGAGCCTTTCGTGAAACCGCATATATGCAGGGGCAGGCAGAAAGCTTCGAATTTCTGGAAGAGTTGGCGGCCGGCGCGGAACTGCAGGATGCCAATGTATCCGAGTATATTGCCATGACGGAAGGGGATACGTTTACGAATGCTCCGGTATACGACAGGAATGTCTTTGATGCGGTAAGAACTGTTGATAATACGAGGATGGATGCGGAGGATTTCATGCGTCTGCAAGCGTTATCGGAGGAATCAGCACCGCTCCTTACTCGTTTTTCCCAGAAGTATCCGAAGGCTTTTTTACATGCGCGCCGGGTTGCTTTGTTTGCTACGGAAGTAGCGGAACACATGGATGGAGTAAATGCGATTCTTGTAAAGTGCGGCGGGTATTATCATGAAATCGGCCGTTTACGGGGGGAAAAGACCTTGGCGAATACGCTTTCCGTAGCGCAGGAGGAAAATTTCCCGGTTGCCCTGCAGGAGGTTCTTCACGGTCATACGGTAGACGGAGACAAGCCTGCGTCCAAGGAGGCTGCATTGCTTCTACTGACTGATAATATTTGCGGTATGTGCGAGCATTTAAAGAAGACACAAAAGGGTAAAATTGTTATTGTGAAGGTCATTGAAAAAGCAATCAATCTTCGTCTGACCAAGGGAGATTTGAGCTACAGTGGATTGACGGCGGCAGATTTGACCGTAATCCGTAATACCATGGCGGAAGTTATAAAGGAGGACATGTTTTGACCATAACGATAGAAGAAGAAACGAAAATCCCGTTTTCCTTTGATTATAAGGAACTGACGGAACGTGTCATTAACGGAGCGTTGGATTTTATTGAGTGTCCCTATGAGGCAGAAGTGAGTGTTTTGTTTACGGATAATGCTTCCATTCGGGAAATCAACAGGGACAATCGTGATATCGATGCGCCTACGGATGTATTATCCTTTCCCATCGGTGAATATCCGGTACCGGGTGTGTTTGATACCCTGGAGGAGGAACAGCCGGAGGTGTTTCATCCGGAAACCGGCGAATTGATGTTAGGCGATATTGT
>JAFTPY010000117.1 GCA_017463035.1 Lachnospiraceae bacterium | reverse complement strand
TGCCTCCGGAACTGCATCTCCCTCATGAACATAACCACATACCTGACATACATATTTCGCCATACTCTCTTCGCTGTGCCGCGCTTACGTCTTACGCACAGCATCCTCCTTTTTATAAAATAATTTGTAGCGGGTTTCCGCTGTTTTTCAAATTAGTAATTGTTACAGATATTAATATAACACCTTTTTTCTTGCTTGTCAATACTTTTTTAAAATAAAATAGGAATAATTCTTATTTAATTTCATATGCAGATTCTCTGCACCGTTTTACTCGGTACTATTCTTTGTACACTCCGGACAACACCCGTAAAAATAAGCAAAATGTCCTTCAATTGTACCTCCGAAGCCCGCTCCCGCAATTACGTTAATGTGTTCCAAGCCCGCCATCTCAAGATCCGAAACCCTGCCGCATTCTCTGCAAAGAATGTGATAATGCTGCTCCGGATTCCCGTCGTAGCGGTCACTGGTGCCTCCGCAGGACAAACGCAGGATATCTCCCGTCTCCGCCAGCATGTTTAAATTGCGGTACACCGTACCGAGACTGATATTCGGAATACTCTCTCTTACATTTTCATACACCGTTTCCGCCGTTGGGTGCGACTTGGTACTATGTAAGTAAGTAAGAATCGCATCCCGCTGTCTGCTGTGTTTTATCATAAATACCTCATTTCTAATTAACAGTAATAGTTACTAATATTAGTATAATATAGTCACACGACTTTGTCAAGTTTTTTCTCCCGTTATTCTATTAAGCAAAAAACGGGATTATCCTTATCCGATAATCCCGTCATCACATCTATCAAACTTACTTTTACATCTCCACAACCCGGAACTTCTGCATCATCGCCTCTAACATTTCCGCCTGGCTGTTCATTTCTTCACTGGCTGCTGCACATTCCTGCGAGGTTGCGGAATTCATCTGCACCACGTCGTTAATATGCGTCACGCCGGTCGCAATCTGTTTGAAGGATTCTGCCTGCGTCTTCAACGCTTCTGCCGCCTGATTGATGTCACCCATAATTTCGTTGGAATCCGCAACTACTTCCTCTAACTGCTTTGCGGTTTCCTTTGCAATCACCATACCCTTTTCCACTGCCGCAAGAGAAGTATCAATCAAAAGCTTGGACTCCTTTGCCGCATCGGCACTCTGTGCCGCAAGAACGGATACCTGATCCGCAACCACAGCAAAGCCCTTACCGGCTTCTCCTGCGCGGGCTGCCTCAATGGAAGCATTCAGTGCCAAAAGATTGGTCTGGGATGCAATCTCATTAATCGCATCAATGATACCCTGAATCTTCTTCGAGGCTTCGCTGATTTCGTTCATGGATTTTACCATTTCCTGAACCTTTTCGTTACTCTTTCCGATGGTAATACCGGAATTTTCTACCTTCTTGCTTACCATACCTGCCGCTCCGGCACTCATGGTCACCTCAGAAGTCGCCGTCTCAATAGACGCCGTAAGTTCCTCGGTCACACCGGCCTGTTCGGCAGCTCCCTGCGCCAACTCCGTAGAACTGTCCGCCACCTGGTTAGCTCCACTGGTTACCTGCGCCGCCACATTACGAATATTCACTACCGTATCAGCAATACTCTTTTCAAAGGAAAACATCGCATTTGAAATTTCTACAAAGGCACCCTTCATCTCCACCGTCGGCTGTGCCGCAAAATTACCGGTCGCAAACTCATTCATTCCTCTGCTGATATCATCGATATAAGAACTCAGTGCCTTACAGGAGCAGCGCAAACTCTCTGCCACCCGTCCGACTTCGTCCTCGGAGGTATAGGTGATTTCCATATTCAGATTCCCTTCCGCCAATTCCGCAGAAGCTTTTTCTATCTCGGCAAGAGGCTCCGTCACCATGCGAACCACCCTCTTTCCGACAGACAGCATAACCACAGCCGCTCCAAACAGGAAAAACAAAGGAAAGAAAAGGCCCAAAAACACCAAAATCTGAGTATTCCCCAACGAAGCTGCCACTTCCGGGTCTAAGCTGCCGAGCTTTACCGCAAGAATAAGCAAAACGATTTCCGTAATTACGCAAGAGACAATCATCTGCTTAAATATCATTCGCAGTCCATACTGGATTTTGTCCCCAATGCTCTTGTTCACAATCTTGCTTAACATTTTTTCCAACATATTATACCTCTCCTTTGCAATATAATCTCTCTATCGTCTTGTAAATCCCCGTTTGCAAAACGACATTGTCATTATTATACATCTTTTTCTCGTTTTTGTCAAAATATTCTATCACATATCCCCATCTTTTTTACAACAACTTTTTGTAACAACAAAAAGTCCGGCACACTTGGACTTTTGTGTACCGGACTCTTCCTTACCTATTCTTCTGTTGTTTTTTTCTTCTTTCTGACAGGCTTTCCGGTGCGGCTTACATCTACCACACCAAGCTTTCCCTGTGCACGCTTCTTTCCGGCACTCTTCTTTTGACCACCGGCACTTTCCGGCACAATGTCCATATTTTCCTTACGCCTCTTGCTTCCGCGGTTTTCGGCCCTGTCTTCCGATTTAACCTTCCCGCGTCCTCCTTTGCCCTCTCCGGATTTCGCACTGCGTCCGGCACTCTTATTGCCGCCTCTGCCCTCGGACCGTCCACCGGATTTGCCGTTTCCGTTGGCACGCTCAATCTGAACATTCCGTCCGCGAATCTTGACATTCTGCATGGCTTCCAGCACCGCATCCGCGTAATCTACCGGCACCTCTACAAAGGTATAGTTATCGTACATCTGAATGGAACCTACCAGCTGTCCCGGCATACCGCTTTCACCGGCAATTGCGCCCACGATATCTCCCGGACGAATCCGGTCACGCTTTCCTACATTTACAAACAAACGGGCTCTTTCTGCTTTGCCTTCCCCTTCACTCATATCCAGTCCTGCATCAAAGGCAGTCTCGGTGGCAAACTCACCCATGGAAAGCTTTAAAAGTGCCGCTGCCATTTCAAGAGCGGTACAATCCGTCTCCTCAATGTGCTTTTCCACAAGCTCCGTCATAGCACGAAGTTCACCGCCCGCAATGAGCTCATCCACCTGCTTCATCAGTTTTTCGGAACGGATAGCATTGATATCATCTGCGGACGGAATCGGGCGAAGGTGAATCTTCGTCTTACAGTACCGCATAATATCCTTTAACTTATATATCTCCTTGCCTACAACAAGGGTATGGGACGTACCTACACGGCCCGCGCGACCGGTTCTTCCGATACGATGCACGTAATACTCATCATCCTGCGGCACGTCATAGTTAAATACCGCCTCTACATCATCCACATCGATACCTCTTGCCGCCACATCCGTCGCCACCAAAAGGTCGATTTTACCGCTA
Organism: Lachnospiraceae bacterium; assembly: GCA_017463035.1. Classification (GTDB taxonomy): domain Bacteria; phylum Bacillota; class Clostridia; order Lachnospirales; family Lachnospiraceae; genus SIG307. The sequence goes on along the minus strand of JAFTPY010000117.1, from coordinate 2,983 downwards.
CGGAAGGACTCCATCACACGATCACGCTGCTGCTGCTTTAAGTCTCCGTGAAGACCATCCGCAAAATACCCGCGAAGCTGCAAATCCTCCACCAGCTCATCCACCAGCTTCTTGGTGTTACAGAACACCAGCGCACGCTTCGGGTCATACATATCCAGAAGTCTTGCCAGCACCTCCGGCTTATTCTTCTGACGTACTTCATAATAAAACTGCTCAATCTTCGGAACCGTCAGTTCCTTCTTCACCACGCGTACGATTTCCGCATCCTTCTGATAGGTCTCCGCCAACTCCAGAATCGGCTGCGGCATAGTTGCGGAAAACAACAGGGTCTGACGCTCCTCCGGAAGCTCCTTTAATATGGTCTCGATGTCCTCACGGAAGCCCATATTTAACATTTCGTCCGCTTCATCCAAGGTAATCATCTTTACTGTTCCCATCTTAAGTGTGTGACGTCGCATATGGTCCATCACGCGGCCCGGCGTACCGATAATCACCTGTACACCGCCCTTTAAGGAACGAATCTGCTTATTAATATCCTGGCCGCCGTAAATCGGAAGCACCTTCACACCATGCATAAACTTCGCAAGCTTTCTGACTTCCTCCGCCACCTGAATAGCCAATTCTCTGGTAGGACAAAGCACCAACGCCTGCAAACTCTTATCCTTCGGGTCCACTCTCTGTAAAAGCGGAATACCGAAGGCCGCCGTCTTACCGGTACCGGTCTGGGCCTGACCGATAATATCCCGTCCTTCCAATACCACCGGGATTGCCGCTGCCTGAATCGGTGACATTTCCTCAAATCCCATCTCTGCTACCGCACGCAAAATCGGTGCCTGCAAATTACTTTCATCAAATCTCATACTATCTTTTCCTATTCTATAATTTCGAGTCTTTCCGCACCCGAACCTTCTGTGCAATAAGAAACCTTTCCTTATTACATCAAAAAGGCAGACTTACCGTCTGCCTTCACACCATTTCCGACTTGTGTTTCCGGCGCAAAGACTTTGTCAGTATAGCACAAAGTCCCCGGAAATGCAACTTATAAATTTACTTCCAAAACCTTTTCAATCCGAATCATTTTGACAACATCTTCCTTCTTCTTATTCTGATAACGGATTTTCACCCATTCTTCGTCCACATCCAACACCGTGCATTCCAATGTTTTGGTCAACTCACCCTCAAAGTCTACCATCATCTTACACTCTTTATTCACTAACTCACTGATAAGCTTCGACATACCGTTTTCCCCTTTCTGTTCTTTTTCCATAGTCTTAATACGCTTCTCCAGTTTTTTTACTTTCTCATGGTCAGGCAGCAAGAAACACATCACAAACACAAATGCCACGTAACCAAACCATCCGCCCCACTCCATATCGCCTACCTCCTTCTGCACTTCTCTTTCTCATCGTTCACTCATTCGCGATACTTCTTTACTTCACAACTACATTATACAGTCCCATCACAAACAATACCACAACTACCACCGGAAGCACATAACTCATGTACCCCCGCATCCAGCCTGCTACCTTCATTCCCTTACCTTCATTTGCCTCTGCGGTAAACTTCTTCCAGCCCCAACCGTACCGACAGGTACAGAACAGAATAAACAACAGGGAACCGATCGGAAGAAGCAAATTACTTACTATGAAATCCTCCAAATCCATCACATTGCTGCCTTCTCCCAACGGAGCAAAGCCCTTCCACAAATTAAATCCGAGAATACACGGCAATGACAGTACAAAAAGAAGAATTCCGTTTACCAAACAAGCCTTTTTTCTGCTCCAACCGAACAAATCCACGGTACAGGACACCAGATTTTCAAATACGGCCAACACCGTAGACAACGCCGCAAAGGACAAGAATACAAAGAACAAGCCGCCCCAGATTCTTCCGCCGGACAGGTTATTGAAAATATTCGGAAGAGTAATAAAAATCAAACTGCTTCCACTGTCCACCTGCACGCCGTAGGCCATACATGCCGGAAAAATGATAAGTCCCGATGCAAAGGCCACAAAGGTATCCAACACCGCCACTCGGGTTGCCTCTCCCATAAGGGCACGTTCTTTGCCGATATAGCTGCCGAACACCGCCATACTTCCGATACCGATACTCAGGGTAAAAAAAGCCTGATTCATAGCGCCTACAACCACATTGCCGATACCGATTTCCTTCATACGCCCGAAATCCGGTACCAGATAGAATTTAAGACCTTCTTCGCTGCCCGGGAGGGTAATACTGTTAATCGCAAGCACCACCATAATGGCAAACAAGGCTAGCATCATCCATTTTGTAATACGTTCCAAACCGTTCTGCAGACCGATAGAACATACAATAACCGCAATCAAAACAGTTATCGCCACCGCAAGTATCATCATCCCCGGCTCCGCTAACATCCCCTCATATTCTGCTTTAATTCCGGCGGCATCCAGTCCTTCAAAGGTTCCTCCCACTGTCTTTACAAAATACTGCAACAGCCAACCCGCTACACTGGTGTAGAACATCAGCAACAAATAATTGCCCGCCAAAGCCGCATAGCCGTGCAAATGCCACTTACTGCCCTTCGGCTCCAGCTCCTGATAAAACTTCACCGGACTTTTCTGTGCCGCACGACCGATGGCAAACTCCATGGTCATAATCGGCACGCCAAGCGCCACCAAAAAGAAAATATAGATCAGCACAAAAGCGCCACCGCCGTTCTGTCCCACCATATACGGAAACTTCCAAACATTTCCCAGGCCGATGGCACACCCCGCACTCAATAAAAGGAAGCCAAGGCGGCTTCCCAACCGTTCTCTCTGCATTGTATCATTCTCTCTTTCCTTTATTCTAACCGGAAAGTCCTTCTGCAACATAGCACTTCCGGAACATGTCTTACCATCCTATTTTACTATGTTCTTTTCGAAGACGCAATATCTCTGTTTATGAATTACAAAGGGCGATAAACCGAACAAAACAAGACTCTTTTTGACAACCTCTATGCTTC
>JAFTPY010000116.1 GCA_017463035.1 Lachnospiraceae bacterium | reverse complement strand
TTTTCCCACAAATACAGTTTTCCGTGCTTCTCATAGAAAATGTTCTCATGACCGTTAATCATAATCTCCGTCACCGAATCGTCCGCCAGCAGTTCTTCTAAAACATCCAGACCGCGTATCCCATGGAAAATCTCTTCCTTCAACCGGTATTTCTCCTCCAAAGGCAGATAATGATCTCTCCCATATGACAGAAGCACCTGTTCAATCTCCTGCTTCACCTGTTCATCCGTCAATTCCGTGGACAAATCCAGGCGTTCCAACGTTTGCCTGCGTATCTCCTCTGTCGCATCCTTCAATAATCTCCTCCCCCTTTTTTACCGCTGCCTTCACTGCTTCCTCAAACGCTGCTCCTTCAGTTTCTTTTACGTAAAACTCCCGTATTCCGGAATAAAGCTTCGTCTCTCCGCTTCCCTTGATCTGACGTCTGAACTCCTCCTGAACCGCCTGTCCCTGTGCCGTTTCCCACACCGGCATAAGAACACCGTCGCAACAGTTCAATATGTCTTGTCCCACACAATCAAACATACCTACCGCCACAAAAAAAGCCCGATATTCCCTATCCCATAGTTCTCCCTGTAACAGCTTCCTCATATCCTCCTTTGTCACATAACGCAAATCCGTATACCACCGTACCGGACCTATCGTATCCACATACTCCCCACACCGCAACACCTCTTGCATCCAATCCCGGCCGGATTTTCCCTTCTGCCGAAGATAATACAACACCTCGGACAAACCGTCTTCTGATCCCCGCCCGTTTGTTCCGAAGGGAAACATAGAGACATAAAGTATCTTCCCCTTCCTGCCCAGCTCCCCGGCGATTCGGACCGACAAAAACTCTGCTTCGCTTCCTCCTGCCGGAGAAAAATAGCCGATTACCGGAATCTTTTTTTCCGTTTTTACCACGACCAAACGTCGCTCCAGCTCTTTCGCACTACTGTAACGGTATAACGAAGACGAACCTTGCTCCTCCTTAGTTTCACAGAGGCAAAATAACTTCACGTCTGTTCCTGCAAGAACCTTGATAACCTCCGACTCCTCGGTTTTCGGTACCAAAACAGCATAAACTCCGTCATTTTTAATATAACTTTCTACTTCTTTCACCGCAGAAAAAACTACCGCCCGGTACGGGAAATTACGTCCGGCATTTAAAAACTTTGCCAAACGTTCACCGTATTCCGGCAAATTATCTATAATCGCAACCAGTTTCTCCAACGCCACCCCTCTTTCGTCTTTTATTTTATTTGTGTGGGAAAATAGACTTTCGTAGGAAAGTCGCTTGCTCGAGATGAGCTTTGATGTATTTATCATAGTCTCTTTTTTTCGCAAAGTCAACCGTTTTCGACCAATTTATTATTTTTCGTCCTTTTCGCCAAACTTTTGCGTATTTTTTGTATAAAATGCTGACATATCGTTTTTGAGTTTTTATCAAACAATCCTTTATTTCAGCACTTTCGCAGCGTCCTCCATTCCCAACAATTTACAATTTATATATTTCGGGTATAAATTCCCAATCCCACGCCTATACTTACAATAAATCGCAAACAGAAGGGAGTTTTCTTATGTCGTTATTTCATAAAAAGAGAAAAATCGAAAATCCTTTATTAAAAGAATTACATGCCACCCGTCTGGAACTGGAAACCGCCTACTCCGTATTCGAAAATGCGGTAGATCCGGACCTGGTGTCCAGCAGCATTTACCGCATCAACGCCGTACAGGAGCGATATCAGTTCCTGTTAAAGCAAATAAAAAAGACCGAGGCCGCCCTGCAGTCTTTGTAAAAAATATCCCCGATCCTATCACACGGATAGTTCGGGGATTGTTTTCAATACCAAAAAATCATCGGTGGGTGTGCCCCTTCCCACATTTCTTTTGACCCGGAGGGTGCGTAGCAGCACAATCTCTACTTCGATAATTCCTTGGTAAAAACCTTTCTGGTATATGTATACTATATCATATTATTTCTTTTCTGTAAATCTCTTTATTCTTTCTTAGCAACTTCACAAGGTTCTTTGAACGTATCCGATAAAATGTCATCACGGAATTCTTTAATTCTTTATCTTCCGTCTCCAAGGCTAACCGAACCACTACATTTATGTTACAATCGGGAAAGAACTTTATCAAAAATACCGTCCCATCGTTTTTCGTATCTTTAACAATCATATCAGGCTCAGCTATCGTCTCTTGCCCGTATAATTCAAACAACTCCGCCACCCTGTCTCCTCATATTGTCCCTGTAAAGCACTGTCTTTCTGTTAAGAAACAGCCTTCTCAACAAATCGAATCTCCAAGTCCATATCCAGTGCCCCCGCCAGTTTTGTAAGCACCTCTAATGTAGGAGTATATTTTCCACTCTCAATTCTGGCAATATTAGGTCTGGCAATCCCCGTTGCTTTCGAAATATCCTCCTGTGTATATCCCAGCTTTTTTCTAAGCGCAACATACTGTGCAACAATGTCCGTTCCAACCCGTTGTCTTTGTTCTTCAATTTGGATTGTAATACCGTCTTTTTGAATAAGATAGTCCATCGTCGCCTCCATACGTATCATCCTTGATACATTCACTATAACATGCGGATTAAACTTTGTAAAGCCCTATTTTAAATTTTTATAAATATCTTGACACCCCTCCCCCTCATATGCTATTCTAATAAAAAATTTAAGGAGCACACACATGAATCAGAGCAGACAGACTTATGCGTATATTATTTATTACAGACGTATTTGCTTGTAGCCCCGCTTTCCGCGCAGCTATAAGCCGATAGGTCTTATATGTCTGTGCGAAACTGTACGCTTTGATTTTAACATACAAAGAGCCTACCGCATCGGACAGAGAGACCTGCCCGGTGCGTTTTTATTTGTCGCAAGCGACCGCGCTCAGCGCGTGAGTTCCGCTAGCGGAACTCAATCAGAAGTTTCCCTGATTCCCTGTACTCGTGAAAAGGAGGACCCTATGAACCCAAATGTAACACTGACTTTAGCAACCGAAAAAGACGCAGAACTTATCCACCTGATGAAATACGAGGCATTCCTTCCTCTTTACGAGATTTACCGGGACGACGAAACCAGCCCGGTGAAGGAACCTATCGAAAAGGTTATTGCCATACTGGAACGGAAAGCCTCAGAATACTACATCATCAAAGCAGACGGACTCCCGGTAGGTGCCATTCGTGTATGCCATAGAAAACGTGACTACGAGCCGCCGGCAGGCGAGGTTCCGGCATACATTTCACCACTTTTTATTTTGCCGCGTTTTCAAAACAAAGGCATTGCTCAAATTGCAGTAAAGAAGGTGTTTGATCTGTACCCGGAAGCCACGGTTTGGAGACTGGATACCATTAAGCAGGAAGCGGGAAACTGTCACTTCTACGAAAAATTGGGATTTGTACGAACCGGGGTTGAGCATGTCGTGAATGACAGAATGACCTTGATTGACTACGAGAAAAAGATATAAGCACCCAAAGGAGAATACCAACCACTTTACCTTGCTCCACAACTCATGCTATACTAAACTTAATATGAAGGAGGACACCCCATGATTACCGAAACCTATGACAATAAAACCAACGCTATCATCACCCCGCAGCGCGTTGCCGACGCGCCGAAAGTAGATGCCTGTATCCAGACCTTTTCCTGGAAAATCGAGGAGTTTGTATTGGCGAATTTTGACTGCAAGAAGATTACTTCCATCTGGTCTGTCACCGGGGAAACGCCGGTGTACTGTATCGAATACAAGGGCAAGCGTTTCGCCTTTTTTAAGACCTACGTGGGCGCTCCGGCCAGCGCTGCCAATTTAGAAGAC
>JAFTPY010000115.1 GCA_017463035.1 Lachnospiraceae bacterium | reverse complement strand
TCCTCTGCAAGAGTCTCGCCGTACTTCGGTCCCCCGGTAATCGTCACGTACTTTCCGTAAACATAGCCTGTTTTCTTTGCCCCGTCGGATGTAAAACGGATTTTTATCCATTCTTTTCCCTGTTCTACGAGTTCCGCCTCTTCCCCCTTTGTAAAGGTGTCCAGAACGCCGTACCCGGTACCCGCACCGGAACGCACATTTAATACATTCGCCGTTACCCGGATTTTCGGTGTATATTTCTTTGTAATAGCCTCCTCGGCAGCGTCTCCCAGCAACAAATAATCCTTTACCACATATCCTGTCACATTTCCGGAATTCACATACACCCAGTTTCCTTCCTCTTCCACCACCGTTGCGACACAGTCTCCGTAAAGCTTGCCCACCACCTTCGATGAGGTGGATGCCTTCTGTCTGACATTCACATAATTGGACACATTGGCATATACTCTCGTTCCTTCCAAGCCCTTGGCCCTGGAAAACAGCACCAATTCATCCTTTGCTTCTCCGGCCTCCCCGATTTTTTGCAATACACATTCGCCGATTTCTTCCAAGCCCTCTATGTATTGATATTCCGCTCCCACAGCATTCCAAAATTCTTTTATATTCATGAAAGAAACCTGCTTTGTCTGTATCTCCGGCTGTAACGGCACCCGTTTCGTAAACACCTCCGCTCTCGCTTCACTGCCCGACAACATCCCTGCCAATGCCGCAGCTCCGACACACAGCAATATTCTCCCGTAGTTTCGACTTCCCATAATTCGCCTCCCTAAAATTGTTACAAAATTATTACAAACTTGTAACACAATTATAACAAAACCCGGTATGCTTTGTCAACACACCGGGCTGTCCAATTTTTTCCTGTAGCAAAGAGGCTGTCGCATTAAAATGCACGCCCCCCTCTTGCGAACGAACCATACTCCTTACTGCTGATTCAAATAAGCCTCAATCTCATAAATCGCCGTCGCTCCGTCCGCTGCCGCGGTTACCACCTGACGCAGGTGCTTTGTGCGCAAATCTCCCGCTGCAAAAACCCCCGGAACATCCGCTCTGCAATCTTCTCCCGCAACAACATAGCCCGCTTCATCCAAGGACACAAGCCCCTTTAAAAGCTCCGTATTCGGAAGCATACCTACCGCCACAAACACACCGGACACAGGCAATACTCTTTCTCCATCCGGCGTATTCACACAAAGGCTCTCCACACGACCGTTTCCCTTAATCTCGGATGGTGTTGCCTTTAAAACAAATTCCACGTTCTCACAGGCACGCAAACGGTTCACCAACGTCTTTGCCGCCCGGAACTCGTCTCTGCGGTGTACCAGATACACCTTGCTGCATACGCGGGCCAGGAAAATCGCATCCTCGATTGCCACATCACCGCCGCCGATGACCGCCACTTCTTTTCCACGGAAAAAGGCTCCGTCACAGGTGGCACAATAAGAAACACCGCTTCCCGTAAACTCCGCTTCTCCCGGAATGCCTAAGGTTCTGTGCTTTGCACCGGTAGCAAACAGTACCGTTTTCGTCTCATAGCTCTCTCCGTTCTCCAGCAAAACCAGAAAACCGTTCTCTTTCTTTTCTACCTTAACAACCTTGCCGTCCTTAAACTGCACACCGCATCCGTCACAATGCTCTCTGAACTTCATGGCCAACTCAAAACCGCCGATTCCCTTTAAGCCCGGATAATTGTCCACCTCCGACGTATTAATAATCTGTCCGCCGCTCATAAGACCACTCTCCAGCACCAAATGAGAAAGCTCCGCTCTTGCCGCATAAATGCCTGCCGCCATACCCGCAGGACCGGCTCCGATAATCATAGTATCTAACATAAAAACCTCTTTCTGCGCCTTCAAGGCGCCTTTTTCTTGCTTTTTTTATAAAACTATGTTATAATAACCTCAGAAACAAACAATTGTCTGTCACATTTCGTACAGACGAAAGGAGGATGCCTTATGGACATTGCCGCACTTTCTATGCAGGCTTCTGCATTACAAGCTTCCGATATGGTCAGTGTTGCTGTTTTCAAGAAAACACTTGAAACCATCGAAGGCACCGGAGAGAACATGATTAAGTTGATGGAACAGTCGGTCAATCCGAATTTGGGACAGAACATCGACCTTCGTGTCTAAGCTCGTGCAAATGCACGGGCTTTTCTTTTTCACTTTTCAGTTCCCGTATCATCCAAACATTATATTCTGAAAAACATAAATCCCGCACAAAACAAAAGCCCCACCAACAGCTCCGGAGAATATATACTCCGAAACCAACCTCTGTGCTCTTCCGCCCCGAAAGCTTCTTCCTTTGAAAACATTTCTTTTAATTTTTGCTTCCCGCCATGACACCACACCAGTATAACAAAAATAACAATTACCGCAGCGACAGCCGCTAAAAAGCCCGGAACCAGTGCCGAAATCATATCCGTCACGGAACCGTCTCCCATATTCATATATTCCTGCAGCCAGTTCACCTTGTCAATCGGTACTCCCTGGGCAAACTCCAGTAACTCCTCCATCAGTCCGGCATCCCCAGCCGTCTGTGCCTGTACATATTGCTCACGCAGTCCCGTAAGATAATGCACGGAAGCATACAATACAACCACCGACTTACCGTTAACATAGATGTGCAGTAAAACCGCCGGTAAAATCGAACCGGTTATCTCCGTTACAAAAGCAAAAAGAAATCCCAGTACAAAGGCATAAGAAAACTGATTCAAATTCATATGCATCATACCGAATAAAAACGCCGTCAATAACACCGCAATCAGGACTCCGCTCTTCCGATATCCACGAAAAAGAACTCCCCGGTAAATCAATTCCTCACAAAGTGCCGGCATCACCGCCACCACAAAAAACGCCACCGGGAACGGATACTTTATTACCAACTCCGCCACATGACTTCCTATACCGTTTGTCGCAAACAGCTGGGAAACCACATTAATAAACTCGGCAATCTTATCCAGACAAAAGGCTAAGGGTATCATAAGCAGCCAAACCTTCCATCCCACCGTTCGAACTCCCAATCCTTCCTTTACGGACATCTTCTGCGTCACAAGATAGGAAATCCCCGGCAATGCCAAAAACACTTCGATTAAAAACTGGAGCAACATATCATCCTGTACTCCCAAACCGACCACAAAATAAATTAGCAACTGTGACCCGGCCACACTGGACAAAAATACACGATTCGCACCCAACGCATACATCCGTTTCATACGGTTTCCTCCCTGCAAAATCTCTCCCTCTATCAGTATACATTTTTTTCCTCTATATTTCTAGCTTTTTTTTCAGAATTATGCTATACTGATGTCCATACTAAAATTATACCACCTTATCGGCGTTTTACCCTGACGTCGACCATAAAGGAGACACTATGTATTCGTTTTCCACCAGAGTCCGGTACAGCGAGGTTGATTCGGAGTTAAATCTTTCCTTTCCGGCAATTATAAATTATTTTCAGGATTGTAGTATCTTTCACTCGGAAGATCTAGGAATCGGCATCGACTTTTTAAAAAAGGAACAGAGGGTGTGGTTACTGAATTCCTGGCAGATTGAGGTTCTTCGTTTTCCGCGCTGCGGTGAACAATTACAGGTCAATACATGGCCCTATGACTTTAAGTCCATGTTCGGCTTCCGTAATTTTACCTTAACCGATGAAACCGGTAAGCCTTTGGTAATAGCAAACTCCGTTTGGATATTTGCCGATACGACAAGCGGTCGCCCGGTAAAGCCGGATCCTGCTTACGCAGCCCGCTATCCGATGGATCCGCCGTATCCGATGGAATACGCACCGCGCAAAATCGATATTCCGAAGGAATCGATACCGTTGTCTCCCATTGAAGTCAACATATCCCACTTAGATTCCAACAATCATGTCAACAACGGTCAGTACGTAACCCTGGCAAGCGCCCTGTTACCGGATACCGGTTACACATCATTACGGGTAGAATACAAAAAGTCCGCACAGCTTGGAGATATCCTTTATCCTCATCTTTCACGAACCGGTAATTTATGTACCGTTGTTCTCACCGATAAGGACAACGCTCCGTACGCTATTGCGGAATTTAAAAAATAACTGTTCACTCACCATATTACAGAGAGGATTATGAATTATGATTATGCTTGGACAAGTGCAGACCCTTACCGTCTGCAGGTCAACCGAAAACGGTGTCTATCTGGAAAGTAAAACCGATACCGCACCATCCTATTCCACCGACACCGCCGCCATCACCGAAACCAGAGTATTGCTTCCGCGCAACCAGGTTCCGGAAGGCATCAAACACGGCGATACCCTTCGGGTATTTGTCTATCGCGACTCCGAAGACCGTGCCATTGCCACCACCACGGTACCGCCCCTTACCTTAGGTGAAACTGCTGTGTTAACCGTAAAAGAAACCTCCCAAATCGGAGCCTTCTTAGATTGGGGACTGGCAAAGGACTTACTGCTTCCGTTTAAGGAACAGACCGCCAAGGTAAAGCAGGGTGAAAAAGTTTTGGTTGCCCTCTATATCGATAAAAGCGGCAGATTATGTGCCACCATGCACGTATATGACTATTTATCCGGCAATGCTCCTTATCAAAAGGATGACCGGGTAACCGGCATTGTATACGAACACATTGATGAATTCGGCACCTACGTAGCCGTAGACGATATTTATTCCGCCCTGATTCCCCGCCGCGAGGTTGTTACACCGCTTCGCCCGGGCACTGTAATCCAGGCCCGCGTTACCAAGGTACAGCCGGACGGCCGTCTGGAGCTCTCCATTCGCGAAAAGGCATACCTTCAGATGGATGACGATGCAGAAGGTATTCTCGCCCTCTTAAAAGAAGCCGGCGGTTTCCTTCCGTACCACGATAAATCCAATCCGGAGGCAATCAAAGCAAAATTCGGTTTAAGTAAAAATGCCTTTAAACGTGCCATCGGACGTCTTTATAAGGACAGTATCATTACGTTGGAGGAAAACGGCATCCGTCTGAACTAAACCTTCACAAAAAAACAAAAGGGCGTCCCTAAGCCGAGTCGGCTTAGGGATACCCTTTTTTTCCGATATAATATGCTATTTACGATCCAGAAATCGCATCTGCGGTCCCTGTCCCTTTGCCGTTATCTTCGGCTCATCCTCATACTTCGGCCGTGCATAAGCCGAGAAATCATTAATATACTTTGCCTTACAGGTTTCACAAAAACGACCGGTACGAATCATCTTACCGCAACCTTCACATTCCAAACCTACCTGTGCCTCTTCACTGAAGGCCAAACGTTCCTCACGAATCCACCGCTTAATCTGTGCAATGGTAACATCGTTTTCTTCCGAAACCTCCTGCATTCCGGCACGCGGATGATCGTATACATAATCTCTTACCTCATCGAATTTCACATCCAGCGCCTTGCTGCATTCCGGACAAAGCGGCTGTCCTCCGATGTAGTTGAACAAGCGGCTGCAGCCCTTACAATTTCGTACGTCCATGTTACATTCCTCCTCATCTGACTTAATATTTCTAATCGTTTCCGATACAAATACAGATTCCGTATACCGAAGAAATACCGTGCTCCGATAACACCCGGGTACAAGCCTCCAGCGTCGTCCCGGTAGTAAAAATATCATCTACCAACGCAACCGTACGAGGCAGTTCCTCCCATTTTAACGCTTCCTTCTCATTCCAACAAAACGCATCACATAAATTTCTCGTTCGTTCCGCCGGAGACAAGCCGCTTAACGGTGCCGTGTACCTGACACGTTTAATCAGCTTTGCGTAACCGATTCCCAGCTCCTTTGCCAGTCCCTCCGCCAAAAGCTCAGCCTGATTAAAACCGCGATACCGCCGCCTTTTTGCAGAAATCGGCACCGGCACCAATACCGTAACACCGTATCTCAATAATTGCCTTCCATAGCCGCCTGCCATATGCCTGATATAAAAATCCGCATATTCTTTACGGCCGTCATACTTAAATCCGGCAATTGATTTTTTCATCCATTTATCATATCGCCATACCGCAAAATTGCGTTCAAACGACATCCTGTTCTCCTCACACCTGCCGCAGTACTCCTTCCCTTCGTCCGAAATTTCCCGGCCGCAACACATACACACCGGCTCTCTGACAAAATGAAGTCTCGCCGCACAATCGGGACACGTATTACTCTCCCACGGTATCCGCAAGCTTCCGCAAACCGGACAGCGCGGCGGAAAAATACAAGCAGTTAACAGATTCCCCCTATTACCGTTCTTCAGACCCTCTGCCTCCTTCTTTTTCTTTCTTCTATTTTACAACATTTTCTTAGCAAAAACAAGAGTTTTCTGACAGAAACCGTAACTTATGCATTCATCTCCTCCAGATGACGTCCCAATCCCGAATAACGTTTCATCTCGTCCGTGTTTTCTATCATAGACCATACCGTTGCCGCATTTCCCACAATGGTAACGCACTGCTTAGCACGGGTCACTGCCGTATATAAGAGGTTACGGTTCATTAACAACCTCGGCCCGGAAAGAAGAGGAAGTACCACCGCAGGATACTCGCTTCCCTGAGATTTATGAATCGTTGCCGCATAAGCAAGCTCCAGCTCGTCTAACTGTGCAAACGGATACTCTGCGATTCTTCCTTCGTCAAAGCAGACACTGACCCGTTCGGAAAAGAAATTAATCTCCTGAATCGTTCCGCAGTCTCCGTTAAACACACCGGTTCCGGACTCCGTAGCGATGCCGTAACGGCTCCGCATCTCCCACTCCATCTGATAATTATTCTTTATCTGCATCACACGGTCACCCTCGCGGAATACCCCTTTATTGCTTTCCTTCTCTTTTTTCCCGGGAGCCTCCGGATTCAAATGTTCCTGAAGCAATTCATTTAACCGTTCTACACCCAACTCTCCCTTTCGCATAGGCGTCAATACCTGAATTTCCTGCGGTTTCACATGAAGATGCTTTGCCAGCTTTTCTTTTACCAAATACAAAATAGACTGCTGAATCACCGTAACATCTTCTCTCTGTAAAAAGAAAAAGTCCTTACTCTTATTATCCAGACGAATCTCTTCTCCCGCATGTATCTTATGGGCATTGGTCACAATGTCACTCTCCTGTGCCTGACGGAATATCTTATCCAAGGTAACTACCGAAAAGCACCCGGATTCAATAATATCTCTTAACACATTTCCCGGCCCCACACTCGGTAACTGATTCACATCTCCCACCAAAACAAGTCTTGTTCCTACCGGAATCGCCTTTAATAAGGCATGCATCAGATAAATGTCCACCATGGACATCTCATCAATAATAATCAAATCGCATTCCAACGGATTTTCTTCGTTCCGTTCAAAATGCATATGATTACCCATACCTTCGGCCGCCTTCAGTTCCAACAAACGGTGAATGGTTCTTGCCTCCCGGCCTGTGGTTTCCGTCATACGCTTTGCCGCTCGTCCGGTAGGTGCCGCCAGCAAAATATCAAGCCCCTCCCGCTCAAAAAAATCCAGCATGGTACGAATCGTCGTTGTCTTACCGGTTCCCGGACCTCCCGTCAACACAAACACACCGTGTCTCGCGGTTTCAAAAATTGCTTTTCGCTGCAATTCATCCAGCTCTATTTCTTCCTTGCGCTCCAACGCTACCAAACGCGTCTCCAACACAGAATCCGTCAACTCATAGCTCACATTCAGATCCAACAGCATCCGGGCGGTATTCAGTTCTGTATAATAGGCCATGGAACCGTACAGCAGGCGGTCTCCCTCCACCTCTTTCACAATAATTTTTTTCTCCAACTGCAAAAAATCAATCTGACGCTTTACGGTTTCTCTTCCCAACTCCAACAACTCGCAGGTACCGGAAAGCACTTCTTCCTCCGGCAGATAAACATGACCGTTGCTTCCCGCCTGAGTCAAAACATAAAAAATTGCCGCACGCACCCGGTATTCCGAATCACTGCGAAGTCCTACCTTCACCGCAATATCATCCGCAATCCGGAAACCGACACCGTCAATATCCTCCGCCAGACGGTACGGATTTTCCGTCAAAACAACCTCCATTTGGTCTTTATAACGCTCGTATATTTTAACCGCCAACGCATTAGATATCCCATATTGCTGTAAAAACAGCATGGCATGGCGCAATTCTCTTTTTTCTACAAACTGTTCATAAATGGCATGGGCAGATTTCTCACTGATGCCCGAAACCTCAGAAAGGCGCTCCGGCTCTTCTTCCATAATCCGGAAGGTATCCTCCTTAAAGCGTCGTACAATTCTGGCCGCCAGCTTTGCCCCCACACCTTTGATTGCGCCGGAAGCAAGATACCGTTCCATGGCCACCGCATTTTCCGGCTCATGTACCTCATAACTCTCCACAGCCAGCTGTTCACCGTAAACATTGTGTACGGTATAGGTACCGGTAACGGAAAGCAAATCCCCTTCACTGACCGCAGAAAAACTACCGACGCATACAACATCATCCTCGTCGGTCTCCAGTGTTAATATGGTATATCCGTTTTTTTCATTGCGGTACTTAATGTGGGTAACATAGCCCTTTATCGTTTCCTTTTCCATAGCCTCTCCTTATACCCCTCCGTCGCAGTGCGCTCCGCACCAATTCTTATAAAAATCGGGCGTTACGGGCCTCTGCCCGTAACGCCCGAACTTTCTTCCTATTCAATACTATTCTGTATCATCCTGCTCTTCTGAAGCCAAAGCGGCTGCAGCACTTATTGCATCATCCGTCGGTTGCAGATGCTCCTGCACCGGAGACACGGTATTTCGCTTCATGGACTCATACAGCTGCTGCGCCAGACCCAGCTCACCGTTTTCCGTAATCACCTTTGCGTATTCCTGATACATCATATCGCCGAAATAGCTCAGATAATCACTTTCCTCTTCTTCGCTGTCGGTCAACGCATCCTTCATCCGGTCAAACACCTTCTCTACCAGATAAGCCTCAAACTCCTTGCATACTTCCATCATTTCTTCATCGGTGGCCGTATCGCTGTTGATGCCGGTAAGCTTATTCTGAAGTCCGACCGCCTTACTGTCGTTCTTACTTTTTTGCATCTGAGAATAGAGCAACTCACTGCTTAATCCGATACTCATCGCTTCCTCCTATCGTAAGTCTATGTACGACTTAACCTGCCTTACGCTAGCCTCGTAAATTATTTGCCTGCTGTAACATCTGGTCGGATGCGGTAATCACCTTGGAATTCATTTCATAGGCACGCTGTGACACAATCAGGTTTACAATCTCATCCACAGTCTGCACATTGGATGCTTCCAAATATCCGGAACGAATCACACTGCGCTTTAATACCTCGTCCTCTACCTCCATACGAGGCTCACCGGATGCCATAGACTGCTGATACATACTGCCGGAAACCTTCATAAGACCGGACGGATTATTAAACTGCACGATGCCGAGCTGTGCCCGTGTCACATGCTCCGTGTTATACTTCGTGGTACCGTCCGCCGCTTTGTACGGTTCATCTACCGCTTCGATTACCTTACCGTCCACATCAATGGAAATCTTGGGGACATCGGTAGTTCCCGACAGCACAATCGGTGTACCGGTGGTATCCAACAACGGATAACCTTCGGAATTGGTCAAAGCCAATCCGTCGGAAGCAATGGCAAACAATAAGGAGCCGTTACGGGTATACGCCGTTTCTCCGTTCGGAGTCCGTACCGCAAAGAAGCCTTCTCCGTCGATAGCCAAATCAAACGGCTCGTCCGTCTGCGTTAAATTTCCCTGCGTAAAGCGGGAAGTAATGGCACCGGTACGTACACCGGAACCAACCTGACCGATAACCGGCTTCGGGTCACCGTTATGATCCGTGGTCTCCGTCTGAAGCTTCTGGTACAGAAGGGAACGGAACTCCACGGTCTCCTTTTTATAACCAACGGTATTTACGTTGGCAAGATTATTAGAAATCGTATCTACACTGGTCTGCTGTGCAATCATACCCGATGCACCGGTCCATAATGATCTTAACATAACGTCACCTCTTTCTTACGCTATACACGTCCAATGGAATTTGCGGAATTCTCTAAGGTCTGGTCTACGGACTGGATGACCTTCTGGTTTGCCTCATAGGCTCTGGTAATGGCAATCATATTAACCATCTCCGTTACTACATTTACATTGGACTGTTCGGTATAGCCCTGACGAATCAGGCCTGTGGCATCCTTTTCCACAGCCCCGTCTACCGGCTCGTACATCACATCACCGTACTTTTTCAGATAATTATAATCCTCGAAATCGTACAAATTAATCTTGTCCACGTACTCGCCGTCGGCATAAATACTGCCGTCGATATCCACTAAAATCTCACCCGCATCCGTCGGAACCGAAACGTCGCCGGACTCTCCCTGCAGGTGATTGCCTTCGGAGTTTACCACATAACCGTCACTGGTCATATGGAAACCGCCCGCACGGGTATACCGCATATGGGTCTCCCCGTTCCGGTCTGTCACCGCCACACGGAAAAAGCCCTCACCGTCAAGCGCCAAATCAAATGTGTTGCCGGTCTCTCGCAAGGAACCGCCGGAATAGTCCGTATACACCTCGCCGATTTTCACACCGAGGCTCATACTGCCGATAATACGGTCTCCCGTAATCGGTTCGGACCGATCCTTGATTTTAATGGTCAGCTGCTCGTCAAAAGACTGAGAGGTTACACCTTCCTTTTTGTAGCCTACCGTTGCCGAGTTCGCCAAGTTATTCGAGATAACATCCAGACGCTTCTGTTCGTTTGCCATGCCTGTCCATGCCGTATATAATCCTCGAACCACTTTTTTCTCCTTTCTGTAAAAAGCTCTATCTCGCCTCCATGCAGGTTACGGACAGCATCTTTGCCGTCTTAGTCACGCTTGCCGCTCAAAAACTCAACATATCTTCCGGTACCGATAGCCACTGCGGTCATCGGATCCTCCGCCGTCATGGTCGGAATACCGGTCTTCTCTTCAATCAACTCTTCCAAACCGTATAACAAGCTGCCGCCGCCGGTTAATACGATACCGCGCTCCGCAATATCCGCAGCCAGCTCCGGCGGAGTTTTCTCCAGTACGGAATGAACCGCTTCCACAATCTGGGATGTAGTCTCGCGAAGTGCTTCTTCCGTCTCCTCGGAGGTCACGGAAATCGTCTTCGGAAGACCGGAAACCAGGTTACGTCCCTTTACGTCGATGGAAATGGACTCCGGACGACGATATGCGGAACCGATACGAATCTTAATGTCCTCTGCGGTTCTTTCACCGATTAAAAGACTGTTCTTCTTCTTCATATAACGAACGATTGCCTCATCGAAGTCATCGCCCGCAATCTTAATGGAGGTACTTACTACGGTACCGCCCAAAGAAATAACCGCAATATCCGTGGTGTCGCCGCCGATATCCACAACCATATTACCGCACGGTCTGGCAATGTCGATGCCTGCACCGATGGCAGCCGCAATCGGCTCCTCGATGATGGCTACTTCCTTTGCACCTGCCTGTAAGGTAGCATCATCTACTGCCTTCTTATCAACCTCCGTAACACCGCTCGGCACGCATACACTGACACGTCTGCCGCGGAAACGGCGCTTACCTACCGCCTTCTGTAAGAAATACTTTAACATCTTTTCCGTTACGGTATAGTCGGAAATAACGCCTGCACGAAGCGGACGTACCGCAACAATATTGCCCGGTGTACGGCCAAGCATAAGTCTTGCCTCTTCACCGATTGCCTTAATCTTGTTCAAATCACGATCAAATGCCACTACGGACGGCTCTTTTAATACCACACCCTTGCCTTTTATATATACAAGAACACTTGCGGTTCCAAGATCAATTCCGATATCACTGCTTAACATCTTCCCATTCTCCTTTCACATATACGGAGTGCTATACAAGCCTCCGTATCTATTATATACATATTTGGGAGATTTTTCAAAGCCTTTTTTAAAGAATATCATATTTTTTTCGCTTACAAATTATATCGGCATAAAAACTTCCTTTCTTCACTGTTTTTCCTTCCAAAAAACAACAATTTTTCCGATTTTCTTCCGTTTTTTGACAAGACCTCATTCCTGTGTTAAACTGATACTATTCCAGAAACGGAGGTTTGTCTATGAACGATACCGAAAATTTACCGACCGCAGCAGAACAACGACAACGCCTTCTCGTCCTCTGCCGCTTTCTTTCCGCACATATTTGCCATCGTTTTATGTTCATTCTTTTATCCGTCACCGGACTTTTTTTCACATTATCCGGTCACTCTCAATTTGCACCTTACGGCATCGCCCTGGTCTGTCTGATTCTTCCGACATTTTTAACCGGTTCCTCCCATAAAACACAAGAAAAGGAGAACGGCGATTCCCCTCTGTCCGTTCTGTACAGACGGTATCACTATTCTCCTTCCGATTTTCATGCATATCGTATTTCACTGTTACTCGGTATGCTGCTCTTATTTGCCTGGCATCAGATACAGACTGCCCCGGTTGCCATCTGCGGTATCTCAGTAGCTCTGCTCTACCTTGCCGTAAATCTTGCACTATATCCGATTCTGAGTCGCATCCTATACATTATCTTCCACCACAGACTCATGAGCGGTCGCTTTTAAGCCTTTTTCGCCCTTATATAAGAGTTCAAATTCCTTCATAGGCATCGGACGCGCATAAAAATATCCCTGTATCATATCACATCTTGCCGTCTGCAAAAACTCTTTCTGGTCCTGCGTCTCTACACCCTCGGCCAACACTTCCATTTCCAAATCCTTTGCCATGGAAATAACATGCATTACAATACGCTTCCCTCTGGTCTCGTTGTTGTCCTCATCACATTCCTCCAAAAACACTCTATCCAGCTTTAAAACATCCACCGGCAAACGACGAAGAAGATTTAAGGACGAATAACCGGAGCCGAAATCATCCATAGACAACCGGAACCCCGCAGCCTTTATCTCCGACATAATCCGGAGTAAACTCTCTGTTTCTTCATAAAACGCGGACTCCGTCAATTCGAACTCTATGAATTCCGGGGGAACATTATGTTGTTTCACCACTTCGTTCAAACGTGCCACCAAATCCTGCTCATACAAATGAACTCTGGATAAATTTACCGAAATACAAATCGGCGGAACCCCTGATTTTATCCAGTTCTCAATCAATTCGCAAACCTGATTTAATACATATAAGTCTACTTCCGTAATAAAACCGTTGTTTTCAAACACAGGAACAAAGAGTCCCGGAGAAAGCATTCCTCTCACCGGATGATCCCAGCGTACCAAGGCCTCCGCACCGATTATTTTCTCACTTTCCACATCGTATTTCGGCTGAAAATATACCTGGAATTCCTTGTTTACCAACGCCTCCTCCGCCTCATATTCCAATTCCTTTTCTTCCACACGTCGCGTTTTCAGATTCTCATCATAGAAAACAATCTCATCCACCACACTCTTTTTGCTCTCCGTTCGCGCCAGATTCGCGTTGGCACGAATCGTATTAATGTCCATCTTACCTTCGACACGATATACTCCGCAGGAAAAGCTTAAAGAAGATGCATTTACCTCCTCCGCTTCTCTGTACTCGGTAATTCTCCGAAATAATTCGTTGATGCGGTCCGTCAATTCCTGCTTTGTACCGTTGTCCTCCAAAAGTAGCGCAAAATTGTCCGATGAAACACGCGCACATAATTCCCCTTCTTTTATAAATTGCTCCATTGTTTTTGCAATATGTATCAATACCTGATTTCCGTACTCATAACCGAACATTTCATTGATATATTTAAAATTATCGACATCAAAGGTAGCATAGGCATACTGCTTTCCACCAGCGTTAATCAACTCCTGCGCATCCATCTTATGCTTCGCCTTGGACGGAATTCCGGTCAACTGGTCCACATATGCCGTATAATAAACCTCCCTGCGGTTTCTCGCATAAACGATAATCGCATATATGATAACACCGAGCATAAATACCGCCATAAAGCCCATCATAAGGAAAATACGTACCATGGAGCCCCTGATTTCTTTTTCCACTACATCCGAACTGGTAATACGTACTACATAAAAATCTTCATACGCCGACACATTTGCTGCCGCAAAATAGATATCTTTTCCGAACTTATTCATCGCAGATGCCACAGAGCAGCCATACAATTGCATTTCTTCATTGAACTTTCCCTTCGCTTTCCACGATTCTCCGTTCTTTGAAAACTCCTCCCATGACACTCCTTCCAGATAATTTCCGAAATCATCCGCCATAAGAATCACATTTCCGGACACATCCACAACCAAATCCGTACCGTCCTGCGGCTTTATACTCAGTCGGTCAAGCAGGGTCTCCCGCGAAGTCTTTGCCACAAGTACACCTTTCACCTCTTCGCCGTCCATACACGGTACAAAAAAAGCAACCCCATCACCGGAAGCTTCATCTACGGAACGCGAAACCACATATTCTCCGTCCATAGCCTTCTTAATGCTCTCCGTACGAGTATCCGCAATAATGTCTCCGTCGCAATCGTAATATACATAATCCGTATCGACAATTCCCAAATGGCTCATCTTATATCTTTCTTTGGAATCACCCAATGCTTCGATTGCTTCAGGACCGATTCCGTAAGAACGAACAATCATCTCCTGCACCGTTTCCAGCACGACCCGCTTATTCTCTATATCTTCCGAAACCTCACGTGCCGTCAGCTGAACCTCCCAAAGAAGATTGTTCTCACATTCTTCTATCAGACCCTTTCGTGTCTCATTTAATACAAGCAATGCTCCCACACTTATTGCAAACAAAAGAAGGCACAAAAACAAAAGACCTTTTACCTGTCTCTGCTTTTTTGCCTTTTTCTCTTTTTTACGATTTCTCTTCATAGCCTCGTCCTCTGCTTCCGTGCACTTTCAATTACTTGAGTTATCCTTCTCTTCAAAATCGAACCTATATTTAACTATCCTTCCCAACCTTTTCCACATTTTATATTATTTTATCATAATTTCCCAATAAATTCAATACAACGGCTTATTTTTTCAAAAAAGCAAGAACGCGACATTTCCTGTCGATTTCTTGCCCTTCTCTTTGCTCTTTCCGTTACCGTTATGCAACCCGGACTACTCCTCCTGCTTGTTTCTTCCCAAACTGTCTTTCTTTGCACTGGTCAACATATCATTCATGGTCTGCAACATTTTTACATATTGTACGGAATACTCTTCCGGCATATCCTGCAACGCATAGTCCAACGGAGTTTTCAATTTATCTTTCTTTATCTTTCCCAGAACAAGATAATCCGCAGACATATCACTGCTAGTGCATATTTTATAAATGCTTTCTGCCGAAAGTCCTTTCTTTCCGTTTTCCGCCTCCGCCAAAAACTGAGGAGACAAACCTATCTGCTCTGAAAATGCCTCTCTGTTCATTCCGAGACTCTCCCGGTACGCGCGGATTCTTCCGCCGATTGCTTCATTCAACTCTTTTGACATCCGCCCGCTCCTTTCCGTAACTCCTCAATCTCTGCTTTTATATAAAGCATTATATCCTTTTTACTCCTTTTCCAACATAAGCTATGGCAGAACTTTTCTTCTATAGTAGAGTCATATCCATACTTGCATTTTTGCGGGGATTGGAATAAAATAATTTTAGTATACATTTCGGAGGTATTTTTATGAACGGATCATCTTTCGGAACTTATTTTAAAATCACAACCTTCGGCGAATCCCACGGTGCTGCTCTCGGCGTTATTGTAGACGGCTGTCCGGCAGGGGTTCCGCTTTCCGCAGAATATATCCAGACGTTTTTAGACAGAAGAAAGCCGGGACAGAATGCTTACGCCACCCCACGCAAAGAAAGCGATTTGGTAGAGATTTTGTCCGGTGTATTCGAAGGAAAAACCACAGGCACATCCATAGCCCTTCTCATTCGTAACGAATCCCAGCGTTCCGGCGACTATTCAGAAATTGCCTCCTACTATCGTCCGGGCCATGCAGATTTTACCTTTGATGCCAAGTACGGCTTCCGGGATTACCGGGGCGGCGGACGTTCCTCCGGCCGTGAAACCGCAGCCAGAGTGGCCGCAGGTGCCGTAGCCTGTGCACTGCTTGATGAACTTGGAATCAAAGTTTGCGCCTATACAAAATCCATAAATAAATATGTGTGTTTTGATACAAAAGAATACTTGGCGGAACGCTTCTCTCCGGAGGAACTGGCTTCCCTTCGTAATCAAAGCCCGCTTAACATGCCGGATGCGGATGCTTCCGCAAAGGCAGAAGTCTTTTTACAGAAGCTGCGGGAGGAACACAATTCCGCCGGCGGCACCGTAGAATGCGTTATGACCGGTCTTCCTGCGGGCCTCGGCGACCCGGTATTTGAAAAATTCGATGCAAGACTATCCCACGCCATGTTATCCGTCGGGGCCGTGAAAGGCTTTGAGCTTGGCTCCGGCTTTGATGCGGCTTTGCTTACCGGTACAGAGCAAAACGATCCGTTCTATACCGATGATGCCGGCAAAATCGCAAAACGTCGTAATCTTGCCGGCGGAGTTTTGGGCGGTATGACCGACGGTTCGGATGTGCTGTTCCGTGTAGCAATCAAACCGACTCCGTCTGTCTATGCACCGCAGGAAACCGTAAAAAAGGACGGTTCTTCCTATACCTGCCAGATTACCGGTCGCCATGACCCCATTATCGTATCCCGTGCCGTTGTGGTAGTGGAATGTATGGCTGCCCTCACCGCAGCGGACGCACTGCTTTGTAATTTAGGAAGTAAGCTTTCCCATTTAGAAGCAGTTTACGGAATCAAAAAATAAACGCTCGGCGTTTTCAATATTACCTATGCCTATTAGGGAGGGACACTTCTTATGAAACTAAAACTCGCCGTCTGCGACGATGACGCCAAACAGCGGGACTATCTTACCGATATCGTCACCGCATGGGCAAAGAAAAACCGCCATCTCATCGAATTAAAACAATACATAAGCGCAGATTCCTTTCTCTTTGATTACGAAGAAGAAAAGGATTTTGACATTCTGCTCCTGGATGTAGAAATGCCGGGACGAAGCGGTATTGAGCTGGCAAAGGAGGTCCGGAAAGAAAATCAGGCGGTACAGCTCATTTTCATTACCGGCTTTTACGAATATTTCAGCGACGGCTTTGATGTATCGGCCCTGCATTATTTAATCAAGCCGGTGGATGCCGGGAAACTTACTCCGGTGCTGGATAAAGCAGTAGGGAATCTTACCAACCGTATGCGTTCGGTACTGCTTTCCACTTCTGAGGGAGACGTAAAGCTTTCTTTAGCGGATATTATTTATGTGGAAGCGGAAAACGTTTATCTTAACATTCACGCCACCCCTGGAGACTACCGTACCCGCATGACTCTCGGAAAGTTTTTCGAGGAGCTGGACGATACTTTTTTTAAAGCCCACCGCTCCTTCCTCGTTAATTTAAAATACGTGAAACTGATTACCCGCACCGATGTCACCATGACAAACGGTGCCGTTGTACCGCTGAGCCGCGGCGTTTACCACGACATTCACGCCGCTTTAGTCAAATACTTATAAAGAGGACATTATGTTATTTGAAAAACTCATTGCAAAAAAGGTTGCGGCCTTTGAAACAGAACTGATTCAAAAATACTATCTGGAAGTAGAAAACATGTACCAAAAGATGCGGGGCTGGCGACACGACTACCGCCACCACATCCAGACCATGAAGGTACATATGGCAAACGGAGAAATTGACGAAATCGGCGCTTACCTGGATATGCTGGACGACGATTTAACCAATGTGGAAACCGTTATAAAAACCGGAAACCGCATGGCAGACGCCATCCTAAACAGTAAGCTTTCC
>JAFTPY010000114.1 GCA_017463035.1 Lachnospiraceae bacterium | reverse complement strand
TGCACGGCATTTTCGGAAATGAAACTACTATGATCGGAGACGGAAACAGCGGTCTTCGTATTACGGTAGGCAATATGATGGCAGAGGGCTTGGCGGAGGATATAATTTTAGTATTCCCGTATATGTTTGCAAGTAAGACAATGGATGCTTGCTCGGGCTTTGATGCTAAGAGTGTAGAAGCTTATGATAACTTTATCAATGATTTAGTAACGGATTTGATGCCGTTTATGGCGGATACGTATTCTGTGGCAGAGGGCAGAGAAAATACGGCCATTATCGGCTTTTCCATGGGCGGCCGGGAGTCTCTTGCCATCGGTTTTGCAAGACCGGATTTGTTCGGTTATGTAGGTGCGATTGCACCGGCACCGGGCCTGACTCCGGGCAAAGACTGGGCAATGACACATCCGGGGCAGTATGCGGAAGCTGAGCTTGTGTTCGAAGATGAGAGTCCGGAGCTTTTGATGATTTGCAGTGGCGATAAGGACGGAACGGTAGGTCAGTTCCCGAAGAGCTATCATAATATTTTGATGAAGAATGAAGTGAATCATATCTGGTGGGAGATTCCGGGGTCCGACCACGGCGACCCTGCCATTACCAGTGGTATTTATAATTTTTGTAAGGCGATTTTTAAATAGAATTAAAATATTTGAAAAATAAGGGATTGACAAGGCGTATTAGGAAGACTATAATACAACTGTTGTTAAGAAACGGAATCGGTGTGAACCGAAATAATAAAGAAAGTGAGGTATGCGATATGAACAACAAAGGAATCAATGGAATGAACACAAAAAGAGAATATTTTTGTAAGAGTTATGTGCAGAGAACATATGGTATGACCTCATCTTGTACGCGATAAAATATCGTTTTGGTTATAATACGATGAATGAGAGCCCGTAGTGTGAATGTGCTACGGGCTCTTTTGTCGTGAAACGACAAAGCAGACAGGATGCAGGTTTTGGAGGAGTTATGAAGAAGGTAAGTTATTTTTTGAAAAAGTATTGGTTCTCGTATTTGATTGCGGTGGTCTGCCTGGTGGCGCAGATTACCATCGATATGTTGAACCCGCAGGTGACGATTCGGATTATCGATGATGTCATCGGAAAGGGAGAACTTTCGCTGTTAAAGTTTTCTCTATTAATGATGCTGGTGTTTGCGTTGGGCAGAGTGGTGTTCGGCTACACAAAGGAATATTTGTTTGATACCACCAGCTTTAAAATCAGCGTGGATATTAGAAAGGGGCTGTTCCGGCATATCCAGAAGTTGTCCGTAAACTATTTTGACAAGAGCAATACCGGAGAGATTATGTCCCGTGTGAAGGATGATGTGGATCGTATCCAGGCATCCTTCGGTTATGTGGGAATGTTGATATTAAACGTAATTATTCATATGTCAATGGTCGTGTTCTGTATGGTGCGTATCAGCCTGAAGCTGTCGCTTGTTCCCCTCATAGCCATTCCGGTATGTGCGGTACTGGCTATTGTACTGGAACGGAAGCTTGATAAGGTGTACGAGGACATCAGTGAAGAAAATGCGGAAATGAATACCGTGGCAGAGGAGAATCTGGCGGGAGTACGTACCGTAAAGGCTTTTGCAAGGGAAAAGTTTGAGATTAAAAAGTTTTTACAGCATAATAAGAAGTATTATGACCTGAATATGCGGCAGTCAAAGCTTTGGATTCGTTATTATCCTTTTTTTCAGATGATTTCGAAGGTATTACCGATTACCTCGATTATTGTGGGCGGTGTAATGGTCATGGACGGAGAAATCACGCTGGGAACTCTCGGGGCTTTTATCGAGTATTGTAACAACGTGGTATGGCCGTTGGAAATGCTTGGCTGGCTGTCCAATGAACTGGCGGCAGCCTTTGCATCCCGGAAAAAGATTAATAAGATTTATAATGAGACTTCCATGATTGCGGAGACGGAAACTCCGGTGGTGCTTCCGCAGGTAAAGGGCGAGATTGCCTTTGAAAATGTCAGCTTCGAGTTGGAGGAAAAGAAGATTTTACAGGATGTGTCCTTCCGGGTGTCGGCAGGAAATACCTTAGGTATTATCGGTGCCACCGGTTCGGGAAAGAGCTCTTTAATCAATCTGTTGCTCCGTATGTATGATACCACGGGCGGTGTGGTAAAGTTAGACGGTGTGGATGTAAAGGAGCTTTCTCTCGGACAGGTACGTGAGAGTGTATCTCTGGTAATGCAGGATGTGTTCCTGTTCTCGGACTCTGTCAGTGAAAACGTAAAGCTGGGACAAAAGAATACGCTTACGGATACGGAAGTGGCAACGGCCCTTCAAAAGGCCCAGGCAGACGGTTTTGTCGGAAAGTTGGAGGATGGTGCGGAGACGATTATCGGAGAGCGCGGTGTGGGCTTATCCGGTGGTCAGAAACAGCGAATCAGTATGGCGAGAGCCTTTGCGAAAGAGGCACCGATTCTTGTACTGGATGATTCCACATCGGCGCTGGATATGGAGACGGAGCGGATGATTCAGAAGACGCTTCGGGAGATTACGGGAATCACAAAGTTAATTATCGCCCATCGTATTTCCTCCGTGCGTCATGCGGATGAAATTATTGTACTGGAGGAAGGTAAAATTGCCGAGCGGGGAACTCACGAGGAGTTGCTTGCGAAGAAGGGATATTATTATAAGACCTATCAGGCACAGTACGGGGAATATATGGGTGTGCCGGAAGAGGTTGCGGTTACGGGCGAAGTTGCTCCGTTGACAGAATAGAGGTGAGTAAAAAATGGCTAGAAATGCAACAAAGCAGGACGAGCAGATTTCAAACAAGACCAAACGGGAGACCCTGTTCCGGTTATTTAAGTATTTGCTCGGCTATAAGAAAACGATTGCGGTTGTGATGCTTTTGATGGCGGCAACCACGACGATTGTTTTATTGAATCCGATTATTTTGGAGAGGGCCATCGATGTACATATCAAGAATAAGGATTCGGAGGGACTGATTAAGCTGGGAATTCTCGGTATTGTGTTAAATGTCCTGTTGATTCTTTTGATTAAG
>JAFTPY010000013.1 GCA_017463035.1 Lachnospiraceae bacterium | reverse complement strand
TCCATCAGCGACCGTGTAGAAGAAGTGCTCCAAACTGTTCTCCCAATGGCTAAGGTTCCATGCTGAATCTCTGATATCCGCAGCCGTGTCTACATACGTAAAACTAGCCAAAATCTGACCGATTGTTCCTACAAGAGTAATATCTTCTTCATCGACATAATTCCCGGCCACCACCTGATTTAAGGCTTTCGGAATCGTTTAGTCAAAGTCCTTTAACTCATAATAGAGAACGCGTCCCGTATCTGTAGCAACCGTATCAACTACAGTATCCATGAGATTTTCTGCCTCACGTAACGACAAGTTTTCACCGCAAACCGCACAGGAAGAGGTTCCAAGTGTACTCTCCTCCGGCGTGTGCGCTTCAAGAAAGACATCCGAGAATCGATGGCTATCATCTGTAGCATGGTTTCCTCCACACTCTTTGCATTTCGCCGCGTACTGAACTACACGAGCATGAGAAGACAAATCCACATACGTTACAGTCTCACTAATCTTACTACCCTTTACGAATTCTTCACCCTTGCAAGCCTCCGGTACCGGGAGTTCTTTTACAACCTCTTCATATTCCTTTGCATCCAGCAGACCGTTTCGATTATCATTGGAAGAAGCTTCAAACATACACTCCACACAATCGTCACGATCCTGTTTCTTATTCTTATTGATGGAGGAATGGAGGCAAATACTACACTGTTCCACAAGGAAGTGTGGGTGGGAAATCTCGTAAAACTTTACGTCTTTAGAATGACCTTCCAAGCCGGATTTCAGACACCTTCCGTTGATTTCGGCACCGCAGCAAGTAATATCTACAATACTCTGAATTCTGTAGTGACCTGCCTCTGTCGCTTCAATAGTTTCAGAAACAACTCTGGTTTCCACGGTCTCACACTGGTGGCCACAGTAAATACACTTTAATCCATTAAAGTCATGCAGAGAATCAATGTCGATTACATCCGTTTTCATGATCTCTCCGCATGAACACTTTTCAACCTGTATTCTGCGAAGCTAATGCATACCACCCTCGATGGGAGTATATACATCCGAAACCACCGCACACATGACCGCCTTGTGGACGTGTGGTTGTAACGCACCACATGCACATTTTCCTGTAGTACCGTAGTCATGCGGCTCGATTGCTCGATATTTATCCTCATCCATCACACTTTTACAGCTTATACACCGAATATAGCTGTTTACCGCATGAGCATGTGTACCGTCTCCGTTATCACAATAGCTCCAGGTATACGGTTCACAAATCCCGGCAACGCACTCATGTGTTTCCTTTGCCGCCTCCGCTGTCACCGCCGGACCTGCACTCATGAGAATCGTATAGATTACCAACACGAGCGCCATACTTTTTCCTAAAAACTTCCTCATAATCTTCATACGCGGTACCTTCCTTTCCGATTATTTCTTTCTCTCCAACATCATCTCCTTGTTGATATTCACAGTCGAGATACCTCTTTCCAGCATATCAAATTCCACATTCCCTAAAATCTTTTCAAATACATTGTTCAGACTCCGCGCGCCCAAATTTTCCTTAATCGCCTCCTTTACCATCCAATCTACCGTTTCTTCATTAATTTCAAAATCCAAACCAATTCGCCGGAAACTTTCCCTTTTCTGAGAGATAATGCCTCTCGTAGGATGAACCAATAAAGCCTTCATCTGCAGGCGCGTCAATGCCTTGTTCTGCACAATCCCGGTAATCCTACCTAAAAATTCTTTTTGGGCCCCCACCTCAATTAAATCATCTCTCAAGGTCGCCTCCGAAAACAGACTCTTATCTTCTTCCTTCGTAGCAGAAAAACCGACTGGATTTTTCTTTTTACGCTGTTTCCAAAGCTCGTCCAGCATTGTAAAAGCGCCGCCACAGGCAAACAAGATACGTTTTGTATCCACCCCCACGACCTGTTCTCCTTCGATAAAATTCATAAGCTGAAACTGGACGCTTGCATTAATATTTTCACCACTTGCCATAGTTGAAGGCATCACAATCTTGTCAATCTCATCAAGATAAATTAACCCTTTTCTGCTCTTATTGTCCTCAAGAATACACTTCTTGGCAAAATTTTTAATGATATCCAGAGGATCTTCACCCTTCGTGCCTTCAGGGGTCAATCGAGCGACATCGAAGCACATAATCGAGTAATCTTTCGGAATCAACGGACATCCCTCTAATGCGCGAAACATAAGGCTTTTTCCACATCCACTGGGACCGATGACCAGGAATGGTCTTCTCTCCCCAAAGTAAATATGACGAAACACTGCCAAGGCGGCTTCTCTTTTACATTCCTCCTGACCGACAACAAATCTGTCCAGATACTTTTTCAACTTCACGGGAAAGCTTTTATCTACTTTCTTATCCCATTCCACTGCCATCTCCTCCTTTCTCTTCCTTCTCCTTTAAAAATTCTACAAATTCATCAAAAGAAAGATCATCCTTTTCCGTCATACATCCCGGGACACTTTTTTTGCTTATAGTCTTACCCCCATCTTTCGTTGAAGATACATCCCTCGGAGGGACAAACGCTTGCATCTTTTCATTCTCGTAAAAGCCCTCTGTTACATCCACCGTTGCTGTTTTTCCTCTCCGAAATTTATAGACCGTTTCTACCGGCAAACGAAAACTCTTTTTCACCGTATCAATAATTCCGATAGACACATCCGGTGGAAGAAATACTTCAAAAACTTCCTCTTTGCAATTGTAAATTACCATTCCCGCAAAAAAAGTATTTACATTGAGCATCGCATGCCCGATGTAATCGAACTTTCCCTCACGAAGCGGAATGGATTCTGTCACAAACTTTCCATCCGCGTCGATATAAAACCCGCCGATTTGAGCTTCCTTTTCAAGTTCTGTCGGTACAGGAAGGGTGTCTTTCATCTTATAACTGCACACATCTCCCACGAAATTACTACCCACCAAATAGCGGTTGGCCATAAATAACTTCACATTATACTTAAGGTCAACAACAAATACTCCATGAAGCCTTGGCATGTACATCAGAATTCTCCGGTTACCGTTTTCTTCATTTACAAACATCCGCTCTACACCGTAATAAACAATCTCCGCTGTCTTTTTTTCCTCAATGCAATCACTCATTATAAGCGGTTTTTTTACAACAGGTATCGTTTTCCCGTCATCTTTCGTAATCCGATCAAGAATGTATAAATCTCCTGTAACATGATCAAACACAGCCTCAATAGTAACGAATTCCCATAAATTATCGTAATCCTCCTTACAGAAAGCCAACGGAACTTCATACTGATTCAGAAATTCTGCCAAATGTGCAACCGAAGTAACTTTCTGCCGTTTCAGTTTTTCATCCCCGGAGAAAATATAAAACATTGCGTCCAATACCGGCTTCCAATAGCTTCGCAATTTTTTCTTCCACAGTTCCTTCTTTGTTTCCACCAAAAAGTGAATATTGGTTTCGTCAATCCACTCCCGCAAAGATTCAAATTCATCCACCGTCGTCTTGGTTATGACTCTGCAAAGATACATGGACACAACCAGACACAAGATACCAGCATATTTGGACGCGGGATATAAAGTATCTTCCTCCACAATCTCTTTGAGCCATACACCCAGCTTTTTTCTTTCTCTCATCCCTTTTCTCCTTTATTCCGATTCCATAGATTCACCATCAAAGAACTCCATCAACAGCTCTGCCATATCTACCGGTTCCCAATCCTCCGCCACCTCTTCGTCACGGTCAGCAAACCACTTATCAAAATCACTCACCTCAAACATACTACCCGTTCTCCTTTCCGCCGCTTGTATTCCCTCACTGCTTGTGCTACAATTGCATTGAAGAAGTCTCTTTTTCTTTGTTAAGCTTATTGTAACATCCCAATATGAGAACTAGATGAGAGCTAAATGAGAATTATATGAAAAGCAAAAAGGAGACGTTATCATGACTTCTCAAGTTTATTTATCCGAAAATTGTTATTTTGATAAAAACACCTTGGAGTTGTATTTAGACAACGAAGTTCGACCGCTCACTCCACAGGCAAGAAGATTGCTCATATATTTGATTCAAAACAAAAACCACATCGTAAAACACAATCCTATATACGAAAACGTGTGGCCGGACAACGCAATCGATGATCTTGAACACGATGAACATAATCAAATAGCCGGGCTTATAAAGGAAATCAGAAAGGCTATTAATGATACCGGCAAAGGGAAAACCGGTCCGTTAAAAACCATAAAAGGAGAAGGCTATCGGCTTGATTGTATGAAACAAAAGCAAAGCATACAAAGTCATACAGACACTCACCTTTCTCCCGAAACCATATTGAATAACAGCCGCAAGCGTTTCCCCGATTATTTAAAGCAACGAAGCATCTCATACGAAGGCGATCCGATAACAAACGATTCTCTGTTTCAAAATGACTGGTTTGCCGGATTTGAGACCATAGAATAACCGCTTATAAACACAAAAGAGGGCTCTGTCCGCAAGTCATAAACCGACTTATGGCCACCCTCTTTTTAATATTTTATTTTACTACTTCACTCATCGAACTTTCTTAAAAGAAAATACATCATTTTCCAGCGCGTCCTCTTGCCTCACTTCCCAAGCCGGGAAATCCTCTCTTTCGAATTGCTTCCGGGAGGTCACATGATTTTTTTCTTTTATCCCTTCCGCACCGTATAATTTTAAAATGCCCAGTTCCTCTTCGGTAAAACCTTTTACATCTTTAAATACAGCTCCAGCAAGATTATGCGAAAACGCACGATATGCCATCAAGGATTCTTTCTCCTCAGTATCTAACACCGGATGTTCGACCAGCCCATCCAGAAAGAACAACTCATCATTGCGATAATACATAAAACATTCAGACGGCATGCCTTTAATCTCTCCAAATCTTTTTCCCAAAAGAAGCTTCTCTCCATCCCGTTCCGTGTCAAAAACAATATACCGACTTCCCTGCTCTTTGAAAAACAACACCTTATTTATATCTTCATCGACTACGATTTTTCCGAAAAAATCATCGCCAAACATAAGCTTTAACCCATAAAACTCTCCCGTTGCAAAATCAAAAAAGCATACAGCATTCTTGCCTTTAGTTGTATCAATCCAGTTTCTTTCCAGAAAAAAAACACCATTCTTGGCGGCATACATATCCCCATAGATTCCGTCTAATTTTTTCTTATGTAGAATATTTCCGTCATAACTTATCACCATAAAGTGGTTTGCACGAGTATATCCTCGTACCACAAATCCATCTGGCATAAACAGTGTTTCCGGCTGACTAAAAGCATACTCAAACCGAAACAGATAATTATATTCCCCGCTTGAAGTTATTTTGTAAAGTTCCAAATACTTCCTTTGCGTTTCCTCACAATACATTTTAATCTGTATAACAATACTCCCATCGCTCAAGCGAACCGCTTTTCTTTTTTCCGTTTCTGAAAAATATCTTTTCTCCCCCTCTCTACTTCTTTTATTAAAATCCACCAACTCTTTATATTCCATGGTTTGTTCGTCCAATACATAGAGCTTTCCTGTGCCTATTTCGGTAAACAGTGCTATCTCATCCGTTAATAACATATGCTCTTTTCTATCTTCCTCAAAACGTTTTAATATCCTTACCTCCGGCAGTTTTTCGTCTTCTTTGTGTAATACCTTTGCCCATGTACTGCTTTTATCCGGCTTTTCGATTTTAAAGAATAATCTACCCTGCTGTGTAACCGGTTGCATCCTGCTCTCATACCAACTGATTTCCCATTGCTCGCATAACGATTTGTCCGCAACAAATTTATAGCATTCTATCCCATATTTTGTCACTACCAATAACCAATCTTTCATTTCCAATATTTGGTCTATCGGTTTATTGGTTCTTAATACGCATCTCTTGCTTTCGCTCCCCTCTGATATATATACGTTATTTTCAAAAAATTCAAACTTACCTCCTTGTCTTTTCCCATACATAGCCTCTTCTTTTTTCAAAAAGCTTTCGGCTTCTCGTCCTTCCAAGTGTCCAACCGACTTTTCACTGTGAATGTCAATCAAGTTAACCAACCACTTTTTTCTTTTTGAACAATCAAGTCCTACCAACAATTTATCTCTTACTCTTGATACTCCTATAATCTCACTTCTTTTTTTCGCCTTAAAAATACATTTTTTCTCTTTTCCGGATTCCGTCAATGTGTATATTTCATTTTGCGTATATTCTATCAGGCTGTCATCCCATAATCCTTCACTTTCTCTCATTAACTCTGATGCCAAAACCTCATCTATATATTTCTCTATCCCTCCTGTTTTCGCATCGATTACAAGATACTTCACCTGCTCGGTCTCATTCTCCGGTCCCTCCGGAGGATCGGCATAATAGTATGTCCTCCCATCAAACCTTCCGCCATAATATGCAGACGGCAATTTGGTATCCCGGCCGCAGCGGCAATCAACCTTATGCGCTTCCGTTCCGCCATAATATACAACTATATCCTCCTCTGGGAACAAAACAAAATCATGCCATCTTCCCCATCCGTCTGACTTTATATATTTTAAACTTTTAAATGCACCTCCGCCAAACTCTGCCCCTGTAAAATCCACATTCTCAATCCGACAAAATTCATCCAAACTCACTAATGTCATGTTTCTATAAGCAAAATTTATATCCTGCAAAACCGGACTGACTGTAGCAAAAAAATCCACTATATTTTTGTTTAACAATTCATTCTGACGCAACTCATCTCTTCTCGCCACACGTTTATTAATCTCACGTAAAATAACTGTCAGCTCTTCTTTTTTCTTAAAAGAATCCGCGCAGAAACGCATGCTGTCTCTCGAAACATGTCCGGAAAGAATTTCTATGATTTCCTCCTCCGTATAAGCATGCTCCAGTAACAGTTGATGCAAATAAGTCGCCGCGAACCAATCTCGATATATTTCATGGACTACTTTAAAGCGATTGCGGTTCATTCCAATTTCTGTAACAAAGCCCATCGGAACCAGTAACTTACGACACACCGTGCCCATATCGATATCCAACTCCGTCGGAATCTCCCGTATCCTTTCCTTCAGTTTAATGTCGCGAGTAGAAAAGTCCATTCTCCCTTGTCTTGCAATCTCCAAACACAGCAACGGAAACCATTCGCTCTTTACAATCGTCAACGCCTCCGTCAAATCAATATCTTTTATTTTAGCATGAGTTTTTGCACGTCGAAATTTCTCCACCGTATAATCCACATACTGTCGTAAAAGAGTTCCGGCACTCAATATCCGAACATCCATTTCACGCTCCATATAACGGGATAAATAAAACGGAATTGTAAGCAGTTTACGCACCTCCTCCGAAGCGTCCGGAACCATCTGCGCCACATACTCTTCCGATAGCGGTACTAATTTCACTCGTTCCCAGTCAAGAAAATCTTTTACCTCTTCTCTTCCGGTTAAAACAATACTTACTTTCTCATACCGAGAGAGAATGTCTACCTCTGAAACGAGCTTCCCTGCACTAAAATGCTCATTCCAGCCATCGAAGAGCAAAACATAGCGATAATCATCATCTGCCTCAAATAGCCGCTGCAGATTCATGTAAGCCGCCATCACATCAGTTCCTATTTCGCCTCCAAAATAATGTGTATAGACATACCTACGGATAGCAAACTCATCATCACTGCATTGCTCTATCGGCACAAAAATAGGTATTATGTTTAAATGAGACTCCGCCAGAAGTTTTCGATAGCATTCCAACAAAGCGGTACTCTTGCCAACACCGCCTTGTCCCTGCACATATACCAAATGTTTTCCGTTTCGTAATAACTCGACTATGTACTCCGAGAACTTTTTTTCTGCCATGGGGTTCTCCCTTCTCTGTATCTATCTTATATCTTAAAAACTTCCTGTTTTCATTCCGTTCTTAACCAATTAAATTATATCATTTCACCTCATACAAATCAAAGGGAAACAAAAAAATAGTGTGAAATCCTCTGGCTTTATGTTATACTGATTAAGTACAACAACAAACCGTAGAAATCAGGAGAAAATACTATGTTTCGTATGTGGTGTAAGCTTTGGAAAGATAATCATTTATTAAAAGATATGGTAGTAGAAAACGACAATCCCGATATAAACCGTACCAAGAAAATCTTCGCGGCCATCGACACGGTCTGCTATGAATTCGATTTATCCAAGCCAATCTGGCTGGATTCCACGGTGGCGGATTTTAAAAAGCATGACCGTACCCGGTTCTATCAGGATAATTTCGTGGATAAGATTGACTTTGACTACCTGGAGATTCATGTAATAGAAGAAGACTAACCAACCGGGCTGTCGCAGAGATAAACTTCAAAGCCCGCTCTTGCGATTGGAAAGTCTGCAAAAATAGTAGAGGAGTATAATAGTTATTTTTTAAAGCGCAACGCTCCATCGAACTTCCTCTAAGAACGACTAGGACGCTCGGGTGCGGCCTCGCGCCCAGTCTTATCTAAGAGGTGATTTCGACTGCGCTAAAAGCGCGCCCCTTCGGGAAATCAAAAATAACTATTATACTCCTCTACTATTTCATTTCCTATGTTGTTCAATCGCAAGAGCTTGTCACCATTGATGTTCCTGCGACAGCCCGGTTCTCTACCTTACTTCCACCTTCATCTTCACTGTACGAAGCTTCGGTGCTATGTCCATTTCCTCCGTCATATCCAATACCGGATAGCCCGCGGCATTGAAATGTACGCGGCGGATACCGGAGGAGCGCGGTGCATCAATGCCCGGTCGGGCATGATAGGTGTTCCACACATCTCCGTTTTCGTCTGTTACGTAGGCATTATGTCCGGTTCCGAATTCTCCCTCCACCGAACGGGAGGTAAGAATCGGGAAGTTCGTCTTTTTCCAGTTGTCCGGATTCAGCAAGTCCGTTCCGTGCTCTGCTTCAAAGAGTCCCACAACATAGGTGGAATCCACCGCTGCAGAAGAAAAGGTCAGGAATACCTTGTTCGCCCGAATCAGCGCAAAGGGACCTTCATCCACAAAGGTATGGTTGTTGGCCCAACCGTACTCCGGCTTGGAAAGCACCACCGGCTCCGTAACCAGCTTCCAAGGCTCCTCAGGATTCAACTTTGCAATATACAGCCAGGCTCCCTGGTCCACCGGAAGGAACTGCCGCTGGGACCAAACCGCATAATACTCACCGTTATATTCAAAGCAGGTCATATCTAAGGTAATGGTTTTGCCTGCCTCGCACAGTTCGCTGCCGTCGGCACGTACCACCCGCATGGGCGCACTCCAATCCTCCTTACACATAGGATTGCCGCCCCGTCTTAACTTCCGCACATGAGATTCTTCACAGAAAAACTCCCCCGGTGTCGCCGCATGGAAAATATACAAATCCTCCCCGATGATATGAAACTCCGGTGCCCACAAAAGACCTCCGATGCCCGGATAGGTCACGGAATCCAGAATCAATACTTCCTCCGCATCCACCAGCTCCGGAATGCTGTCTGCCTCTCTGATATACATGGTATGCTCATGGTCCGCATCATAGGTGGCAATAAAATAATACTTTCCCTGCCAGTACCCGATACACGGGTCCGCATGATTGGTGGCAATCGGGAAGTCGTAATGAGGTTGCGTCACGGTTCCCTCAATCTCATAGATTCCCGGCTTTGAAAAATCCACCGCTTCCGTATTCCACTTCACCTGCTTTACCGCCGTACTGCCGTCACTGTACACCGCCGTTGCCTTTACAGCCGTCAGCTCCTCCACTGAACCGGCACAAACAAGCTCCGGCACTTCCACCTTCACATTCACCGGCGTGGTCAAACGAAGGCGAAGCTTCTTAGCTACGGTTTCCGGCACAACAATCTGATTTCCCGGAACACAACCGGCAATACCGAAAGCATCGACACACGGATTTTCCCCCCCGGCAACAGAGCCTTCCGCTCCGGTCTTCTCTGCCTTTTCATTCCCGTAAAACTCCCGATACTCCTCTATCATTCGGGTCAGTTCTTCCGTCGGAATCAGCGTATTTACTTCCCCGACTTCTTCGTAGGAAATCAAATCATCACTTGCAAAGAACATCAAGGTACCGTCCGGTACCTCCGGCGTTCCGTCCGGCTCGGTACGCTCCGCCAGTACGCCGAAGCTGCCGTCCTCAAACATCTTCAAATACGGACGTTTCAAACTCTTTGCATTTAATGTCCCGTCTTCATTGGACGTGGCTTTCACAAACAATACTCCCTGATTCTTATTCAGAGCTTCAAACGTCTCTCCGTCCTCACCAATCGCCAAATGTATGCTGTAGGCCAGCTTCTCTGCATAAATCGCATCCTCCAGCGGAAGCCTCGTATAACATAAAATCCTAACGTTTTCCATTTCTTCTCCTACTTCAACAGCTTTCCCAACAGCCCCATCAATCCGCTTGCGGTACTGTCGGAATCCTTCTTTGCGGTCTTCTTTTTCTTCTTTTTGCCGGTGCCGGTACTTGAGGAGGTATCCGTAGATGTCAAACCGGCTAATAAAGAACCTACATCCACATTATCCAAGAGATTCCCTAACAACGCTCCTACGCCGGATTCCTTCTCCTCGTCCGCATCCGCCTGCTGTCCCAAAAGGCTCATCAAGAGCGGAGCTACGGCAGATAAAATATTACCGATTTTGGAAGAAGACACTCCCGTCTTCTTTGCCACCGTCTTTGTCAGGCTGTCCTTATCGGAACCAAGCAAATGGCCGATAATTTTTGCACCGTCGCCCAAATCCACCTTGCCGAGAAAGCCTGCCAGATTGCCGGTGTCGTCCTTCGCATGCTGTGCCAGTGCCTCCGCAAAGCCCTTTGCCGTACCGGAATCCTTCGCCTGTCCGTTTGCCCCGGAAAGCAACGCCGGAAGCGCCTCGGTCAAAACGCTGCTGACCTCTCCCTTGGACGCGCCCGTCAGACCGCTCAATCCTTTGATACTGTCAGAACTCAATAATGTACTTGTAAGCTTCTTTAAATCCATACAAAACCTCCGTACTACCCCGCAGGGCTTCTTTTGTTTTAATAAATTAATTATGAAACAGAACCGGAGATAAGTCAAGAAAATCGACAAAATACTTCTAAAGTCTCGTCCCCTTTTCGCCGATATAATTTTTAATGAAGTGTATAATAGACGGGACCAAAATATTACAAAGGAGTGTTATATTATGGCAGAAACAAAGAAGAAAAAAATCGTATCGGCATCTACCGGTAAGGAGGTATCGGGAGCCCGCAAAAAGGCAACCGTGAAGAAGCAGGCCGCTCCTGTAGGGAACGCTACCGGACTTCGCGTAGGTGCGATTCTCCTCTGGGTAGTTGCTCTCGCATTCGAAGTAGTTGCCGTATTGATTTTTAACAAAACCATCAACCTTACCTTTATGCCGCAGATTGCACAGATTATCATCGCTCTGGTATTGGATCTTATCTGTGTTATTATCGGTTCCACTCTTTGGAAAAAGGCCAACCACATCAAGCCGGCCAGCAAAAAGAATCCGTTCCTGTTCTGGCTGTGGAACAACATGGGCGTTATCGTAAGCACCTTGGCATTCGTACCGTTTGTTATTTTGGCTCTGACCAATAAGGAAGCAGACAAAAA
Source organism: Lachnospiraceae bacterium (assembly GCA_017463035.1). GTDB lineage: Bacteria > Bacillota > Clostridia > Lachnospirales > Lachnospiraceae > SIG307. The sequence continues at coordinate 1,889 of JAFTPY010000013.1, read as the reverse complement.
GACCAAAACCATCGCTACCGTAGTAGCTGTCATTGCTCTTGCAATTGCCGGTCTATCCAGCGCCGAGTGGAATCCGATTTCCGAAGAAGAGCAGCAGGCTGCCATGACCGAAATCGAAGGCGACGTATTCTGGGCTCCGTCCGGTAAGGTATATCACATGGATGAGGATTGTCAGGCATTCACCAATTCCGAAGAATTGACCGTAGGTACCGTAGAAGAAGCAATCGCAGCAGGACGTACCCGTCTCTGTTCCTTCTGTGCCAAGAGACACGATGTAAATACCGACGGCTTATTAACCGACGGAAATGAAGACGAGGCAGCGTTAGAAGACGAAACCGTTGACGAGACGGAAGAAGAAACCACGGAAGAATAAAATTTGAACATGTATATGAAAGCGGAAGCCCCTTATTGGACTTCCGCTTTTCCTATTCTTTAAACACGCGTCGTCCCGCGAAAGAAAAATGCCCTTCTCTTTTCAAGCCTTGCGATTCGGAACGTATAACAAAGGTTGTCGGGCGGCTAATAGATTATTAGTTTTGCATTTCCCGAAGGGACGCGCTTTTAGCGCAGTCGAAATCACCTCTTAGAAAAGACTGGGCGCGAGGTCGCCCCCGAGCGTCCTAGTCGTTCTTAGAGGAAGTTCGACGGAGCGTTGCGTTCAGCAAAACAGATAATCTATTAGCCGCCCGACAACCGTTTAATCCCCGGACCAGCAAGGCGGAACATAGAAAGGGCCGCCCCTTACGGGACAGCCCCAAACATTCTTCAAAGACCGCGCGCCTCGCTTTGAACACTCGCCACAATCGTTACTCTGACAGTTAACTCAGCTCCGGCAACCTTACGGCACACGGGAGGTTTCGCTTAGTGCTGCTCCATTCCTGACCTGACACGGTTCACGAATTCCCGTTGCGCAAGACCAAAACGTCAACATCACTTATCAAAGCCGGCATTGCAACAAAGTGCCCGAGGCAAGGCATCACCCCTGCTGTAGCGGATTGCAGGTACAGGGCACCGCTAACTCCCCGGCTGCACGGTATTCTCAGTATACTTACTTTTTGCCGGGATGTCAAGGGAGTAATTTGGTTTTATGTCCGTGTGCCGCCAAATATTCTTTCAACAGTTCCAAATTTTGCTTTAAACCGTCCTCCCTGTCAAAGGAATGATTCATACTTTGCACCACGTACCACCCTTCCATCTCCTCCACCGGTATTACTTCATCTTTCGTGAACACAATCACATGCGATGTCAAATCCATAGTTTTACTCACTCTTGTCCGATGTACCATCCGGTATTCACCCTCCGGATCATTCTGCCACCTTTCCGTATCAAAGGACTCTATCCAACACTCTTCCTCGGGATTCCCGGCCGCATATTCACTTGTTTTCCGCATCGCGAGCTCCCGCTCCGTAAAAGCTCCCAACACCGTTGTTTCTCCCTCTTCGTTTTCATTTACCGCAACATATACTATCATGGTTTACTCCTTTCCGGAAAAGCGTTCCTATCGACACTTTTTCTGAAATATTTTGCACACCACCTTCACAAAATCCTCATCATCTGCCTCAACTCCGTCTCTTACCATCTTATAATACTGCCGAAGCTCTTCTAACGCCTCCCTCTGTACCTCTTCCGATTGACTGCACAATTCTTGTAACATTCTCTCTGTTTCCACGCTCTCCAAAAACATTTTATATATGTCCACATTGTTTTTGTCCAACCTGATATCCCTCATAAAAAGATAGTCGGATTCCTTCTTTACTTGCTTCTGCAGCGTCTCCAACATCACGTTATTCTTCATTCTCTTCGGTACAATATGCGTTGTATTAACATTCACGAACTCCACCATGGATATCATTGTACAAAACGCTTCAATATATCTTATATGTAATATA
>JAFTPY010000113.1 GCA_017463035.1 Lachnospiraceae bacterium | reverse complement strand
GGTTACATAGAGACGATGCAAACTGTATTTACGGGGCTCGGCTGTGATGAGGTGAGGGCTTTGGAACTGACGAGAAAAACGTATTCCCCACAGGAACTTCGTGAGGCGGTCTTTTGGGCGGATATCATTTATGTAGGCGGCGGTGACACGATTTTTATGCGAAACGAATGGAAAAAGCAGGGCGTGGATGTGTTATTGCGGGAGGTGTACGAGAAGGATACCGCAGTTTTGATGGGAATCAGTGCGGGAGCTATGTGCTGGTTTGATAGCGGGTGTACGGACAGCGAACTGGCTGCAATCAAGCCGGGAATGAAGTTCGGATTTGCGGAAGAACTCCTTGGAATCCATCCGGAGATTTTTTGCCCGCATTACGAAGACAGAGTAGAGGATTTTGCGGAGTTGTTGAAGGACAAGCAGAAAGATGCCTTTGCTTTGGAAAGCAATGTTGCTTTTGTGGAAGAGACGGATGCGACATACTTTGTAAAGTCTATGGAAGCTGCGAAGGCTTACGCGTTTTATTATGAAAACGGAATCCATGAGAAGAAGGAGCTTGAAGTGAAGTATATAGGCTAGAAAGTGCTTGTAAGTGATTTGGAGGAGGAAAAAGTATGGAGAAATCAAAAAAACTTCGCATCGGTATCTTTGTAGCAATTGCTCTTTGTGTGTTTGGCGTTGGGCTGTACTTTCTTTGGGGAGCACTTGCCGAGCGCAAGGCCGGACCGGGAACGGACATGGAAGCAATTAAAAAACATCTGAGCAGATATAGCAATGATTATGAAGACCACGCAAAGGATAAGAGGTTGGCAGTAATCGATCACATTGAGAAGTTAAAAAAGATGGAGCCTTGGTATGCGTTTGCGGAGAAGGTACGCGCCGGAGAACCTGCATGGGTTACCATGGTGGATTATACCATAGAAGGGGATTCCATATTTTATTATCTGCATTATGACGGGACGGAGTTTCTTTATGTGAAGGATACTACACGGGATTGCTACGGAGACCATGTGTACTGGGATGACAAGTTTACAAAGTTCTATGAGTTCCGAGAAAAAAACGACAAGGGTGTGACGGTTTATAGTGTGGTATTGAGTAATTGTGAGATTACGTCCATGGAACATGCGACGGAAGTGTTCTGGGAGGTTTACGAGGAGCAGGAAAACGGGGAGTTTGATGCGGAAACAATCGAGTACCAGCGGTTCCCGCTTACGGTGGTTACTGCCGGTGAGCCGTAGAAAATGAGAAATTTGAAAAAATGAAAGGAAACATATACGCTCATAAGAGTGAAATTGTCGGAGACGTTTTGGGAGCGTACATAAGGAGAACAACATGGAAAACATCATTGATTTATTGGAAGCACTGACCATCTTTTGCTTCGGCCTGTCCTGGCCGATTTCCATTCGGAAATCCTGGGTGTCCCGGACGGCAAAGGGAAAGAGCGTGCTGTTTGAAGTGATTTTGCTGGTGGGATACGGCATCGGTATTGCCAGAAAAATCATTCAGCTGACCTGCACGGGAGCAAGCGGATTTTTGTTTGGATTAAGCTTTGCGTTCTATATCATTAACTCCATAGCGATTTCCATTGATATCGCCCTGTATTTCAGAAACAGGAAGCTGGATATGGCAGCGGAGCAGGCGGGAAAGAAGTAGTCACGCAGACCAAAGGCTGAGAGGACAGGAAGCGTTACTATATTGGTAGAATGAAAAACGATGTAGAATGAAAACGTGTAAAAAGGATATCAACGGAGGAGGAATACAGTGTACATTGTCATATGTGAGGATGAGCGCAATTTTGCGGAGGAATTGCAACGGGAGCTACGGACAATCCTGCAACAAAAAGATGTAGAATGTCGCATATGCTACTGCGAAAACGGAGCGGCCTTTCGCCGGGAGATGGAGCAGGACGAGGCGGTAGATTTGTTGTTTATGGATTTGCATCTGGGAGACGCGGACGGTGTGGAGCTGGTAAAGGAGCAGGCCAAAAGCAGTGTAAAGATTCCTACGGTTTTTTTGTCGAGCTTAGAGGAGAGAATCGCTGAGGGCTATGATGTCAATGCGTTTCACTTTCTTTTTAAGCGCAATTACAAGGAGAAGCTACCGGAGTTGTTGGAGCGGTTTTTGAATGAGATTTATGTGCGGAAGGCCATTGTGATTCAGGATCGTGATACGGTGGTGCGGCTAAATTTTGCGGAAATCTACTATGTGGAGTCGGACAATCGAAATACGGCAGTTCATACGGCAGTTTCCTCTTATCAGGAAAAGAGTTCCATACAGAATTTTGCGAAGCAGCTGCCGGAAGAATTGTTTATCGAGGCCTACCATTCCTTATATCTTAACATCGACCATATCCGTAAGGTGAATATGGATACGGTGGTGCTGGACAATGATAAGGAGCTGCCGGTAAGCCGGAGAAAACGGAAAGCACTGATGACCGCGGTGATGAGGAGGATACGGAGTCGATGAAACGAAAAAGACAGTTTTATTTCTTCCTTGCGTTGTTGCTTCCGGTGATGCTGTTTCTAAACGGTGTACTGTTTTATTCCATGAAATGCACCGGTGAATATATGCAGTCGGAAAATGTATGGGGCATGAAGCAGTCCGTTAAGGTGGGAGACTACGCCAGACAAAAGCAGATTTTGAAAAATTTGCCGGAGGACTCGGAAGCAGCATTGGCGGCCATAGACGAAATCATCACTTATCTGGAGCTGAGCGAGGTAAAGAAAAACGATGTATATGCCAAATATATGGAGGCACTTTTAGGACATCCGTGGTATCCGGAGCCGACAGACCCGGAGGACAATGAACTGATTCCCGATGCCATGGTCACCATGGGGATTTCCTCTGCGGATATGGCCAATTACGAGCGGGTAAGGGAGTGCGTGGAAAATGCGGCCAAGTACGGAGAGTACGCTACCGGTGTAGCGGAAAACGCAGGTGTAATCGCAGATTCTTTGTATTCCATTTATGACGATAGCTGGCTGTTAAAAAATCTGGCGCAATGTCAGAAGGATTATTACGGATTGGAGTTTTTAAAGCTTACGCCGGAGCTTGACAATTCCTTTGAACTGGTCATTAATTATCACGTAACGGATGTGTTTGCACTACTGTTTGCGCTGGCGGTGACGATTTTGTTCTGGCGGTATATCAGGAATGATTCCTTCGGAGAAATTCAGAATGTGACACGGACCACGGTGGCAATGCTGGTACTGATGGTTCTGGGACTCATAGGTTTCTACGGAATCGATTTTGCGATTGTACATAAGGTGTATGAGTTGCCTTCCTTGGGGGCACCGTTGCAGTCTCTGGAGAACTTCTATGTGTGCCCGTATCAGATTACGGTGGGAGGCTTTATGGCAGCGTATATCGGAATCAAGGTGCTTACCCTGCTGTTGGTGCTTGGGATTTGCATCTTGGCTTATACTGCGCGAAAGAGGCTTCTATCCTGTGGTCTGGCGCTGGCGTTCTTTGTCTTTGAATTCATCCGGCATTTTGATGTACCGGAGCAGAATGCGGCGGGAGTATTCGGAGAGATTAACCTGTTTTCAGGATTTACTCCGGAGCGGTTTTATAACCGGTATTTGAACCTGAATGTGGCGGGGCTGATGCTGCCGCGACTACAGACATTCCTTGCGGTACTTTTGGTGGTGTTTTTGGTAGCGGCGGTGTTTGTATACCGGCGGTTCGGCAGATGGCACAAAACCTCCAGGCAGGAGGCCATGAATGTATACTTCGGGGAAATCGACAAGCGGTATCAGGAAACGAGACTGTTGTGGCATGACTTTAACAATCACCTGCTGGCCATAAAGGCATTGTACGAAAACGGCCATGAGGCTCAGGCAGCAAAGTATATCGATGATTTGTCGGAGCAAAGCTACGCACGGCTTCTTCCGGCGAAGAGCGGTTCCGATACCCTGGACCTGCTTTTGTTCAAAAAGCATCAACAGGCAAATGAAATGGGCGTCACGGTACGGTTTAAAATGGGCTGCAGTCTGGCGGGGCTTGCCATTACGGACTATGATATGTGCAGCCTGTTCGGGAACATTTTGGACAATGCCATTGAGGCGGTGCGTAAGGTAAAGACCGCAGACGCAGAGGTGGTGTTACGGGTAGAACAACAGAACAGCATGCTGTATATCTGTTGCGAAAACCCCTATGAGGGTGAACTGATAAAGCAGGACGGGGAGTTAAAAACAACAAAAAAGGATGCGGCAAAGCACGGCATCGGCTTGTCGTCGGTAAAGCATATTTGTAAGAAATACAACGGAAATCTGGAGGTAGAAACCACCGATAATGTCTTCCGTGTATCCGTTCTTTTAAATGTGTGACCACTTGTGCACGGATAGCAACCACTTCTGCGGAGGTGGTTGTTTTTTGTTTTTCCGGAGGGTATGATAGACTCAAGAGATATGGAAGCGTAGGATTGTGAGAGAGAAAGGCAGCATTCGAAGCGCGGAAGAAGGGAAGTGGCTACATATGAGAAAGCTTATTATAGGGATTTTACTTTCATTGTGTTTGGCCGGTTGTATGGGAGGGAACGGTCCGGAGACAGAGAGTCGGTATGACAGTATGCCGGGAGATTATAACGAGGATACGGGGCGTTTATTGAAAACCGACAAGGGCTATTATTACTACAGCTATGCGAAGAAGGGATATTGCTATGTGGATAAAGCCACAGGCAACGATATGATTTTGTGCAATAAACCGGAATGTAAGCATGACGGCAATCCTTTTTGTGTGGCAACCAATGATAAGTATATGATATTGGGACAGCACTATATTTATGACGGCAGACTGATTGTGGCGGTGGTTGAGGAGACGGACACGAATTATGAGTTCAAACTGTTGGAGCTTGCTCTGGATGGTTCCGAAGCAAGTGAAATATGTACCTACTACAAAATGGTAAAGGATGGTTTTGTTGTTACAGCCTACGGCGGCTATAAGATGTATGTCCATAGGGATAAGGCATTTTTACCGATGAATGTGAATGGTATCCATGAGATGGAGGATACGGAGCGTTTCGGGGTGGCGATTGTAGATTTGAAAACCGGAGAAGTGTCGTATTTGGATGAGGAGCCTTTAAGTACGGCGAATATTCCGACAACTAATATATCCGCTTACGGGGATTACTTTTATTATTGCAGGGAAGAAGGAAAGAAAACCGTTCTTCACCGGTATTCTCTGACCGACAAAACGGATATGACACATAATCTTCTGGTGGGCTTTCACGGAGAATATGCCGTTGCGGATGATGAGCATATCATTTATTTAAAAGGGAAGGCAAGATATTTGTGTACCTATCACTATGAGACGGGAGAAAACAAAGAGGCATTGCATCTGAAGCGAACATATAATTCTTACGAGGAACCCGGCAGACCACCGATTCTTACGGAAGAGGAGTATACGGCGTTGTCTGTGGCGGCAGATGAAACCTATTACTATGTGGCGGCGGAAAATCTGTATATACATGATAAGCCACCGGAAGACGGCGGACAATTGCTGGACAAGTATGAGTGTGTCTATGTGTACAACAGAGATTTGGAAAAAGTCGCAGAAGTCAATATGGCAGTACTTTTGGATGAGGTTCCGCGGGCAGAGGAAGGAAAACTCAATTCGAATCATATGGGGTTGCAGTACATCGGAGACCGGGTGTATTGGAACATCATGGGTCAGGGATGGCAGTATTGGTATAGTTGTCCTAAGAGTGAGTTTGTGACAGGAAATCCGCAATTTGAATCGGAGTATAGGGCAAAGACACATCAGTGGAACTAAAGCGGCAGGAAGGTAACCGAAGATTGTATAAAAGGAGGAAATGCGAGTATGAAAAGACTCTTTATGCTTTTTGTGGGAGTATGTCTGTTGGCAGCGGCAGTTCTGGCGGGCTGTGCCGGTGACGGGAAAAATGCAGGAATAAAGGAAAAAGAAGATGCGCCGGTACTCGTGTCGGAGGATTTTAATCCCGGAAACGGCAATATTTTTAAAACGGACAAGGGGTATTATTACCATAGCCATTCTTTAGGAGGCTTCCGTTATGTGGACAGCGCTACGGGAAATGATTTGTATCTTTGCAATAAGCCGGAGTGCAGACATGACGGCAATGAGTTTTGCACGGCAACAAACGATAAGTACACAATCGATCGGATGGGATTGTACGGAGACCGGATATTTGTAACTGCCGTTGAAGAAACGGATACGCAGTATTTGTATCACCTGATTTCGGTTGCCTTGGATGGTTCGGAGCTGAATGTGGAGGTTACTTATTTGACCTTGGAAAAGACCGGAGTAGTACCGGCAACAATGCTTGCACCGGAGTGGATACTGTATATTCACCGGAATACGGCATTTGTTCCCTTATGGCTTACGGTTGATGATGATACGGAGTATCACGGAACAGCCGTAATCAATTTGGAAACAAAGGAAGTGACCTATCTGGATGAGGAGCCTATTTCCAAAGATAACATAGAAAGAACCGACATTACCGCCTACGGAGATTATTTTTATTATTGCCGAAAGGAAGGAAAGAAGACAGTACTGCACCGGTACAATATAAAGGACGGCACGGACGAGACACATAAGCTGTTGGTAAGCTTTGCCGGAATATATGTCGTACAGGGTGAAAACACAATTATATATACAAGGTCCGATAACAGTATGTTGTGCGTATACCATCGGGAAACGGGTGAGAATGAGGAAAAGGTAGCTCTAAAGAGAAAGGAAACCGTTTACTACGCGGATGGCTCCTCAGAGGAAAAGGATGTGGTCTATAAGGCGGCTGAGTTAAAGACAGACGGAGACTATATCTATGTAAGGGAGCGATGTAGTCAACGTCACCGGTATGATGAGAATTTCAATGTACTGGAAACCTGGGAAGATGCTTATGTGCAAGTGTTTGACCGGGAATTGAAACCGGTCACGATTTTTAATATGGCTGAGGTTTTGGCCTTTGCAACGGAAGTAAGGACAGAGAACCCAGAGGATTATTATGGGTCCTATAGCCGGGAGCTGTATTTTGTGGGTGACGAGGTCTACAGCGTATTGCCGAATGCGAATAACTATTGGGAGGAGTATGTGTATCGGTGTACGAAAGAGGAGTTTTTAACAGGAAATCCACAGTTTGAGTTTGTGTTGAAGAGGACACAGTAACAGAAGTAGAAAATAGAAAATCGGCGGGAGTAGAAGGCGTTTGAGGTACAAAGAGAAGGAGGAGGCAGGAACATATGAAAAAAGCGATTGTACTGGGTTTGACGGTGCTGGGATTATTGTGTCTTTCCAGCTGTAAGAAGGAGCAAGGACAGGAACAGCCGGGTGCACGGCAGGAAGAACAGAAAAAAGAGTCACAGAAAGAAACAGGTAAGAAGGAAAATAACAGTAAGAAGACGCACAAGTTTGTTCCGGAGGATTTTATTCCGGGAGGCGGCAGTGAGGTGTTGCAGACGGAGAAGGGATATTACTACCTGAACAGCGGTAATATCCGTTACAAGGACTTTGCCACGGGAAATGACATATTTCTTTGCAATAAGCCGGAATGCCGTCACGACGGAAACGAGTTTTGTGTGGCTACTAATGATAAGTATGTGATTTGTGAGATGCGCTTGTACAACGGAAAACTGTTTGCGGTAGCAACGGAGACGACGGAAACCCAATGTATGTATAAGCTGCTGCTGGTTGAGCCGGACGGTTCGACCATGGATGAGCTGGTCACTTATATGACCATGGAAAGGACCGGACAGGTGCCGGCGGGGCTTGATGATTTTCAGATTCACCGAAACCTTGTGATGCTCCCCTTTGCTGCTATTGATGCGCAAAAGTTTTCGGACACGGATGCCTACGGTACGGCACTTTATAACTTGGATACCGGGGAACTGGTGTATCTGGATGAGGAGCCGTTTGATAGGGAGAATAGTGCGGCGTTTTCCATACAGGGTTATCAGGACTGGATTTATTATTGCAGATATGAAGAAGGAAAAACGAGACTGCACCGGTATAATCTTACCGACGGTACGGATGAGACTTATACAATGCTTCCTTCCTTTGCCGGGATATACGGGATTAAGGATGAAAATACGGTGGTGTACATGAAGTGTGATGGTAACGGAAAGGCGGGAAATGAGTTCTGTGTGTGTCATACGGATACCGGGGAAAACGAAATTGTGTCTACTCTGATGAGGAAAGAAAAAAATATGTGGAATGACGGTACCGTACATGAGGAGGAACGCATGTACAGTGCCATTCACATGACCATGGACGATACCTATGTTTACGTGTTTGGGAAGGAAGAAAGGGGAGAACGGCGTAATGCGGAGACCGGCGAATGGGGGCCGTTTTATGACAGTTACCTTCAGATTTATGACCACGACCTGAATAAGCTGACGGAATATAACTTCGGAGATGTACTCGCGGAGGCTGTGCCGGAACTGGCAGAAAT
>JAFTPY010000112.1 GCA_017463035.1 Lachnospiraceae bacterium | reverse complement strand
GACAAAGGAAGAGCGGCTGGAGCGGGTGCGGCTGATTTTAAGAGAAACGGATCTTCCGCCGGATGTGATGTATCGTTACGTGTCGGAGCTTTCCGGAGGTCAGCGGCAGCGTGTGGCTATTGCGGCGGCATTGATTACCAATCCGGAACTGGTACTTTTGGACGAACCGGTATCGGCGTTAGACGTTACGGTGCAGGCGCAGATTTTGGAGCTTTTGTTGAAACTTCAAAAGGAGCACGGGCTGACCTATGTCTTTGTGTCTCATGACATGGCGGTGGTCCGGAAAATCTGTGACAGGGTCATGGTAATGAAGGACGGATGCATTGTGGAGTGCGGTGAGACAGAAGAGGTATTTTTAAAGCCGCAGGAAGATTATACCAAGAGATTATTGGGTTAGAAACGGCCGGAAGTCTTTGTTCAAAAGGATTTTTGAAGAAAAGCAGAAAAACAGTTGACAAGACAAGTCTTCTGGTATATTCTATGGATATACAATAAGTATTGTGATAGAGGCGCATTGATTATGAGTACACTGCGGGATATGTCAGGGCATAAAAGAACGTAGGGAAAAGGATGAGATGCCGAAGTGAGCGGCTGCCTGAGAGTTGCTTGCTGGGTCCGGGGTTAACAGCCGCGGGACTGTCATCATTCATTTGATGGAGGGCTATCGAAGAAATTTTCGCACCGGAACGGGTGCGGATACTTACCGAATAGGTGTATTCTTCGAGAACCGTCGTCAGAGGGTTCTTTTTTTCCGTGTAGGCAAAGTGAGCATGCGTACGATTGCGGAAGCGTAGCTTCCGGAAAACGGCAGTCATGCGAACGCGCCCACGACCGAGCGGCTATGCCGCGAGGGTCCACAACGTCCGGGGGACGTTGGTACTGGACGGACCGGAACGGAGTGGAGACGTGGGGGAGGTGCGAAGCACCGCCTACATAGTACATTCAATTTTTAGGAGGTGCGATATTGCATTATTTACAGGTGCAGGTGTTGCGATTGTAACGCCGATGAAGGCAAACGGAGAGGTAAATTATGAGAAGCTTGGCGAACTGTTGGAGTTCCAAATTGCAGGCGGTACCGATTCCATTATTATCTGCGGAACTACCGGTGAGGCTTCTACGTTCAGTCACGAGGAACATTTGGAGTGTATCCGCTACACGGTAGATAAGGTGGCGAAGCGGATTCCGGTTATTGCGGGAACCGGTTCCAATTGTACGGAGACTGCGATTTATTTGTCCAAGGAAGCGGAAAAAGCAGGGGCGGACGGACTGTTACTTGTTACCCCGTATTATAACAAGGCTACCCAGAAGGGGTTGATGGCGCATTTTACCGAGACTGCGAAGGCGGTGAATATTCCGGCGATTTTATATAATGTGCCGAGCCGTACGGGTTGTAATATTTTACCGGAGACCGTAGCAAGTCTTGTAAAGGATGTAGACAACATTATCGGTATTAAGGATGCAACCGGCAATATCGGTCAGACCATGCAGACTATGTATCTGTGTCAGGGTGACATTGATTTATATTCCGGTAACGATGACCAGATTGTACCGGTGTTATCTGCAGGCGGTAAGGGTGTTATTTCCGTACTTTCCAACGTAGTACCGAAGGAGACCCACGACATCTGCGCAAAGTTCTTCGAAGGCGATGTAAAGGGAAGTCTGGAGCTTCAGTTAAAGTACTTGCCGTTAGTTGACAATTTGTTCTCCGAGGTAAATCCGATTCCGGTAAAGGCTGCGTTGAACCTAATGGGCATGGAAGTAGGCCCGCTACGTCTGCCGCTTACCGAGATGGAGGACGCGCACAAGGCAAAGCTTGCCGCTGTGATGAAGGATTTGGGAGTGATTCGCTAGTCTTTTTGAACTGTGGATAACAGGATAGGATGAAGCCGGTTTCCGGTATAATCCGAAAGCAATAAGAGTAAACGAGAGCGTCCGGTTTGTCCGGGGAAATGGACAAATCGGGGGCTCAAACTATATTACATACGGGAGGTATGCTATGGTACGCATTATTATGTGCGGCTGTAACGGAAAGATGGGACGTGTGATTTCCGATTTGGCCGCAGAAGATACACAGGCAAAGATTGTTGCCGGCGTGGATTTTGTAACAGGACAACATTACGATTATCCGGTTTATCCGAGTATTTTGGACGTTAAGGAAGAGGCAGACGTGATTATTGATTTTCCTCTCCGGCAAAGCTCTCCGAGCGTTTGGCCTTTTCTGTCGAGAAGAAGGTGCCGATGGTATTTTGTACTACCGGACTTTCCGAGGAAGAGTTTGCACAGGTACAGGAGACCTCTAAGAAGGTAGCAATCCTTCGTTCCGCCAATATGTCTCTGGGTGTGAACACCCTGCTTAAGCTGGTGGCGGCTGCGGCACAGGTATTTGCGGTTGCGAATTTTGATATGGAAATTGTAGAGAAGCATCACAATCGTAAGGTGGATGCACCGTCAGGAACGGCGCTTGCTATTGCGGATGCAATGAATGAGGTATTAAACAACGAGTACTCTTATAAGTATGACCGTTCTCAGGAACGCAAGATGCGTGAGAAGAAGGAAATCGGTATTTCCGCAGTGCGCGGCGGTACCATTGTGGGAGAGCACGAGGTAATCTTCGCAGGTGCGGATGAAGTCATCGAAATCAAGCACACCGCATATTCCAAGGCGATTTTCGGAAACGGTGCCCTCCAGGCAGCAAAATTCCTTGCCGGAAAGCCTGCCGGTATGTATAATATGAGCGATGTAATAGGCTAGACGTATTAAGAATTATTATTTAAGCAGTAAAAGTGGCTTTCGCATATAGGCGGGGCCACTTCTTTTTTGTTGAGCACTTGGAGGTGGGAAGTCGGGCATATCGGCCCCTGTTTTGCTTTTCCCGAAGGGTCGCGCTTTTAGCGCAGTCGAAATCGCCTTTTAGAGGTGCTTAGGCACGAGGACGCTACCGAGTGGCTTAGCAACTCTTAAAGGAAGTTTGACGGAGCGTTGCGACTTGCAAAACGGGGGCCGATATGCTCGACTTCCCACAAAGAGGACCCAAAAAGGAAGGGGCTCGCAGATAAACTGCGAAGCCCCTTTTTAGCTTGTGCCAAAGATTATTGTGCTGATTCAGCACCCGTATTTTCGGAGGTATTATCACCGTTTGTAAAGTTTGCGTTTAAATCAATCAGAAAATCCGCAAAAGTACTTTCACTCTCCGTTGCCTCTTCCGGTTCCAAAGATGCTGTAGCAACAGCTTCTTCCGGAATTACATCCACCGGTTCAGGTTCCGGTTCGGTTACGGTAATGCGGCAAGCACTGAAATGACCGTTGTCAAGTTGTGCAAAAATGTATGCGGTACCTGCGGAACGGGCGGTTACAATACCGCCGGCGCTTACGGTAGCTACCTCCGGATTTGAACTGGAGAACTTAGGAAGTTCTACGGTGTTCAAAGGAGCAATCAACCAGTTCATGATAGCGCGCTGACCGATGGTCAAGTCTGCCTCCTGGCGGGAGAGCATAATGAAGAGAGCCGGAGGACCGACAGTGATTTTGCATTGCAATTCCACGGATTCGGAACTTTCGGAGTCCTCTACGAACGCACTAACAATGGTGGTACCGACAGAAACAGCCGCTACAACACCGGTCTCGTCAACGGAAGCAATCTTCTCGTCGGCGGTGGTAAACGTAACGGTCTGAGTCTCTGATAAATTATAAACTTTAAGGGCATAGTCCTTACCTTTTACAATCGCCTTCGACTTTACATTCAGCTTCGGGGTACCGGCCGCATATGCTGTAGCAGCACTTGCGAATATGGTAAACAAGCTGACGGAAAGCAAAAAGACAAGGGTAATGATACCTTTTGAGAAACGTTTTTGTTTCATGGCATTGCCCTCCAACTGATTACTACGGAAATCCTTGCGTCACATCCTGTACCTCATTTTATCACCACTTTTTGTCAGAATGATGTCATTTATTAAGAATTTTATAAGATTTTTCCTGTGGTTTCTTCGAAATTCGACTTGTGCTAAAGAAGGAAAAAAAGTATAATAGAGGCAGAAGGGATAGTTGCGGAAACAGTGTGTGTTTGTCCCTGTGCATAAGGAGGAATGGGTATGCAGTACGTTTTGATAGCGGATGATAATGTAGATATTACGGATGTTTTGGAGGCTTATGTCAGAAAGGAAGGCTACGAACCGTTGGTTGCGGCAGACGGAGAAGAGGCTCTCCGGTTATTCCGTCAGTATGAGCCGGCGGCGGTTTTGCTGGATGTGATGATGCCGAAGGAGGATGGGTATGAAGTCTGCCGTAAGATTCGCGCGGTGTCGGATACCCCGGTGATTTTGATTACCGCCAGCGGAGAGGACTTCTAGCGGGTTATGGGCCTGGATATCGGAGCGGACGATTACATTGTAAAGCCGTTTTCTCCTAATGAGGTAATGGCCAGACTTCGTGCGGTACTGCGCCGGATGACCAGAGCGGACCGCGAAAAGATCAGTGAAAAGAACGAGAACATATTAACGATAGGAAATCTTGAAATTAATCTGGAAGAATATACCTTGCACATCGGAGGGCAGAGAATTGCCCTGACGAAAAAAGAAATCGAGACCATGTGGACTCTGGCCAGCAATCCGAAGAAGGTATTTACCAGGGACAATTTGTTGGACAGCCTCTGGGGTTACGATTATGTGGGAGATACCCGGACAGTGGATTCCCATGTAAAGCGTCTGAGAGCGAAGCTTGATAAGGCGGAGCATGCGGGCTGGGATATTGCAACCGTATGGGGTGTGGGTTATAAGTTTGAGATAACCGAAAACAAATAAAGCGGCGTCGGCTGCAGCTGGGAGAACGGGATGGAGACACAAACGGAAAAGAAAAAATTTCATAAACTGTTGTTTATCAAGACCTGCTTCTGGTTCGCGGTTATTATGCTGTTGTTTGCGGTGGTGCTTGGTTTTGTTTACATGCGTCTGTATGAGCAGACCATTATGGAAAATTACAGGGAGCAGACGAAGGCAAAGGCAGAGAGTGTGGCAAAACGTTGTGCCGGTTTCTTTTTGGTGGGAGATTCCGGCGGATGGCAGGAGTATCTTCGTATGCTGACCGAAATCGAACAGGTGGAAGTCTGGGCGATTTATAATGAAAATGCGGTGCATCCGCTTCCGAAAACCTTTGCGATAAGCCGTGACGAGCTTGGGGAAGCCAACAGCAGATATCGTGATATTTTAAATAATGTGTTTCATAATATTCCGGCGTCTAAGTCAGCCGAGTTCAGTGAAGTACACCAGATGAACATTATCACTGTCGGTATGCCGGTGCAGGGCGTAAACGGTGAAGTGGCCGGCGGTATTTTGATGAATGTCAGGGTAGAGAATCAAAAAGAAGTGGTGGACAGCAGTTGGCGGTTAATTATAATCAGTAGTGCCATTGCCCTTGCGGTGGCGATTGTGACTGCCTTGTTTTATGTGCGTACACTTTCCAATCCGATTTTAAAGATTCGTCGAACCGCCCTGGAACTGGCAGACGGTAATTACGAGGTGACTACCGATGTAAAACGAAGCGATGAAATCGGCGAGTTGGCGTATACCATGGACTTTTTGTCGGAAAAGCTGAAAGAAAACGAAATCGAGCGACGGAATCTGGAACAGATGCGCTTTGACTTTTTTGCCAATGTATCTCACGAACTGCGTACTCCGATTACGGTAATGCGTGCCTATACGGAGAGCCTGGTGGATGGTGTTGTGACCAAGCCGGAAAAGATTCAACGTTCCTATGAGCGCATGCTTGGGGAATGCCAGGGAATGGAACGCTTGGTAGGAGACCTTCTGTTGCTTTCCAAAATGCAGAATCCGGATTTTGCGGTAGAGAAGGAGCCGGTAAATCTGGTGCAGATTTTCGAGGATTTGAAGAAGAGTGCCTGGGCTATCGGTAAGGAGAAAAATATTACCGCAGACCTTTATACGGAGCTGCCGGTGATTATGATGCTGGGGGATTATGACCGCCTGCGGCAGATGTTCCTTGTGATTCTGGATAATGCGGTGAAGTTTTCGCCGGAGGATTCGGTGGTGCATATCCGGATTACCTGCGACGAGCAGATTACGGTGTCCATCCGGGATGAGGGCATCGGTATCAGCGAAGAAGAACAGAAATATATATTCGAAAAGTTTTATAAATCCAGACTTCGTCAGAATGCGAAGGGGTCCGGTCTGGGGCTTGCCATTGCAAAGCAGATTGCGCTAAAGCACGGCGGAACCATTGAGATTCAAAGTGAGGTGGGGAAGGGAACGGAAATTATCTTCACCTTTCCGGAGCTGGAAAATTATACTATGTAAATGTCGGGGGCCGTTTTTGAGACGGCCCCTTTTCGGTCCCTTTGTGGACTTTTTATCGGTCGACCGCTGATTTGGTATTTGATTTTGCAAGTCGCAACGCTCCGTCAAACTTCCTGTAAGAACGACTAGGACGCTCGGGGGCGACCTCGCGCCCAGTCTTTTCTAACAGGTGATTTCGACTGCGCTAAGGACGCGACCCTTCGGGAAAAGCAAAATCCAAATACCAAATCAGCGGTCAACCTTGTCAAGAGGGCGGAAGGGACCGGAAAAGGGGCCTCCTTTAATGCACCGACATTTGCATACATGGGTATAATTTTATTCCGAATGGAAGCGTGTGGAGAAAAGTGATTATGTACGCGGAAAAATATTTATTTTTTCTTGTAACATTTTTACAGTTACGGGGTGTTATAGATGAAAACGGAAATGAAGCCGTTTGGTTCGCGAACGAAAGTATAAGTGAGAGGAGGAGGTTCCATGACTCCGGAGAATGTAATACGAGCATATTCCGACATGGTGTACCGGATTGCTTTTGCAAGAGCCGGGACGAAGGAGGATGCGGATGATATTTATCAGGAGGTGTTTCTTCGATATATAAGGAAAGTACCGGAGTTCCGGGACGAGGAGCATGCCAAGGCCTGGTTCATTAAGGTGGCGGTGAATTGTTCCAGAAAATTCCTGGGCGGAGCGTCGAAGAAACGGGAAGTATCCGGGGATTGGTTTGATGAAACCGGAACGGACGGAGTGGTAACCGGTAGGAACGGTACGTATGGCACACCGGAGGAGCGTATCTTTGCGGATGAAGGCAAAAAGAAGCTTTACCGGGAACTACAGAAGCTTTCCCCGGATGCAAGGCTGTTGCTTCATTTGTACTATTTTGAAGAGATGAAGACGGCGGAGATTGCAAAGCTTATGCACCGGAAGGAATCTACGGTACGGGTACAGTTGGCAAGAGCCAGAGAGAAGCTAAAGGCGCAGTTTGAAGAGGAAGGAGTATTGGAACTTCTTCGTGTGTAAAGGAGGTAATGTTATGTTAGAACAGGATTATAAAGACTTGATGCAGGAGGTAAGACCGGATACGGCCCTGGTGGAAAAGATGATAGACGCGCCGAGTCAGAAAAGGAGGGGACGCTTTCCGAAGGTCATGAAGGTGGCAGCGGCGGTGTTGTGCGGTCTTGTGGTGCTTGCAGGCGGTACCGTGGCGGTGGATGCGGCTACGGACGGGGCGGTGCGGAAGTTGTTCGGGTTTAAGGATTCTTTCGGAATCGGCGGAGATGTGGTAAATATTACCCGGAGAGTACCGTCAGAAGGGGAACAGGAGTGGATGTCCGGAATCAGTGTCGGAATGACCCTGGGACAGAATAAGGAAACCACCATAGAAATCGTATCTTCGGG
>JAFTPY010000111.1 GCA_017463035.1 Lachnospiraceae bacterium | reverse complement strand
TCGCGGACGGTACAGGTATTATACAGAACACAATCCGCCTGTTCGGAATCCACCTGCACATAGCCTGTCGTCTCCAAAATTCCGGCCAGCTTCTCGGAATCCTTGGCATTCATCTGACAGCCGAAGGTCTCGATGTGGTAGGTAAGTGTTCTGCCCAGTTCGGCACTTTTCTTTTCGTTGTGTTCCCGTAATAAATCCATGAAATAAAACTGTCTGGCAGGCTCCATGGTCGGTGCCTGTGCTTTCTGTTTTGTCATGTCCATCCTTTTATCAATCCTCTCTATAACCCACAAAATTCGGGGCAAAGATGTCTTTCCTTTCCTCAAAAAGACACTCTTATTCCCCGAATCTGTATTTTGAGTAATGGGAAATTATGCAAAATCCCATCACATAAGTTCAAATTTATCGAATCTGCCCGTTACCGAAAATAATATACTTCGTGGTGGTCAGGGCTTCCAGCCCCATCGGTCCTCTTGCATGAAGCTTCTGGGTGCTGATACCGATTTCCGCACCGAAGCCGAACTCCTCGCCGTCGGTAAAACGGGTGGATGCATTCACATACACCGCAGCTGCATCGATTTCATTTAAAAACTTCATGGACGCCTCGTAATTATCCGTAACAATGGCCTCGGAATGTCCGGTGTTATATTTGTTAATATGGGCAATAGCCTCAGAAATGGAATCTACGGTCTTTACGGAAATCAAACGGTCTAAGTACTCCTACCGAAATCCTCTTCCGTTGCCGTCTCACATTGCGGACAAACTGCCTTAGCACGCTCATCTGCACGGAATACCACGTTCTTTGCCGTCAGGCGCTCGTATACAAGCGGCATAAACTCGTCAAGAACTGCGGAATGAATCACCAAGGACTCACAGGCATTACATACGCCGAGACGCTGGGTCTTTGCGTTATCGATAATGTTCAGTGCCATTTCAAAATCCGCATCCTTATCCACGTAAATGTGGCAATTTCCCGTACCGGTTTCGATGACCGGAATGGTACTGTTCTGTACCACGGAGGAAATGAGCCCTGCGCCGCCTCTCGGAATCAGAACATCCACATACTGATTCAGCTTCATAAACTTCGTTGCGGTCTCTCGGCTGGTATCCGTCAAAAGCTGTACCGCATCCGGCGTAATTCCGCAAGCCTCTAAAGCTTCGCGAATCACCTTTACAATCACGATATTGGAATGAATACAATCGCTTCCGCCACGCAAAATCACTGCATTTCCGGTCTTGAAGCAAAGGCCGAACACATCCGAGGTCACATTCGGACGGGATTCGTAAATCACGCCTACCACACCCAGCGGCACACGCTTTTTGCCCACCATCAAACCGTTCGGACGCTGGTCCATGGAAAGTACGCTTCCGATCGGGTCCGGTAAGGATGCCACCTTGCGAAGTCCGTCTGCCAGTGCTTCGATACGGGCTGTGGTCAGTGTCAGACGATCCAGTAACCCTTCCGACATACCGTTTGCCTTTGCAGCCTCCACATCTACCTTATTTCCTTCCAAAATCTCAGCCGCGCTTTTACAAAGTGCATCCGCTACGGCACATAAGGTCTCGTTTTTTTTCGTCTGTCCCAAAAGTCCTAAAGATACTTTGGCTTCTTTTGCTCTCTGTCCGATGATTTCTAATGCTTCCATCTTAATTTCCCCTTTTCATATTGGTTCTGTATTTCGAATACTGTATTCTCTGGCTTCAAACAACCCAATGCTACCAATGCTTAGTTTTTCAAATTCTTTTTGGGGTTTGTCACAGTTCCGTCCGGCTCCAGAATCGATACATTATCCAAGGTTGCACGAAGATTTTCCCTGAAAGAACGCACATAGTCGGCACGCAGTGTCTTCTGCTCTTCCTTTTCTTCCTCAGTCAGACCTTCTGTCTTGGATTTATGATACAATTCATTGATTCTTGCGATTTTTTCATCCATTGTCATGGAAGTCACTCTCCTATCTAAATCAAAATTCACCCGTTTCGGTTACTCCCGGGGGATTACCTTACGCCTCCTGACCCTTCAGGTAATTTGTTAAATGAAAGTGCGGAATTTTATGGGCAAGGAACAAGGTCCCCGTCGGTTCTCCCTTTAAAACACGACGAATATTCTCTACATCGTTTCCGTTGGTAATGACCATATCCGCACCGGAGTCCGCCGCAATCCGCGCTGCGGAAATCTTTGTCTTCATACCGCCGGTACCAAAGGTAGTGCCGGCACCTTTTCCCATGCTTATGTACTCGTCCGTTAACTCCGGTACCAGCTCGATAAACTTCGCCTCCGAATTCTTACGCGGGTCGTCGGTATAAAGGCCGTCGATATCGGACAGTAAAATCAACAAATCCGCATGAATGAGTGCCGCTACAATCGCTGACAAAGTATCGTTATCTCCTACTGCCAATTCATCGGTGGAAATGGTGTCATTTTCGTTTACAATCGGAATCACACCCAGCTCATTCAGCTTATCAAAGGTATTTCTGGCATTCTGGCGACTGGTATCATCAATCATGGTATACTTTG
>JAFTPY010000110.1 GCA_017463035.1 Lachnospiraceae bacterium | reverse complement strand
GCGGGAAAGTAAGGAGGCATACATATGGAAACGGCATATTCGGTATTATATATCGGTGCGATGATCGGCTTTGCACTTTGTATTTTTTGTTGCTTGATTCGTGCGATTAAAGGACCGCGAACCATGGACCGTATTTTGGCAATCAATATGATCGGAACTTTGTCGATTATTATTATTGCGATTATGTCTCTATATTTGGAAGAGAGCTTTTTGTTGGATATCGATTTGATTTATGCGATGCTTAGTTTTCTTGCGGTGGTGGTACTGACGAAGGTATATATGGGAGTGCACCGCCACGAAGAGATTCGGGCACAGAGAAGAGCGGAGCAAAAGAAAAAGGAGGAGACAAAGTAATGGAATGGTTACGTTTTTGTGTGATTGCATTGTTTTTGACTGCGTCTCTGGGAATGGCTGTGATTTCCGTGGCCGGTGTGTTTAAGTTTAAGTTTATTTTGAACAGGATGCATGCGGCGGCGATTATCGATTCTTTTGCGCTTTTGCTGGCAATGATCGGAATTGCGGTGGCATACGGTTTTTCTTTTGCGACGGTAAAGGTGTTGTTGATTGTACTGCTTGTCTGGGTGGCAAGCCCGGTGTCCGGACATTTGATTGCACGTCTGGAAGTAACTACGGACAAGCATTTATCCGAAGAATGTGAGGTGCGGGAATAATGGAAATACTGGAAATGATTTTATTGTCTTTTTTGGTGGTATGCGCGATTGCGGTAGCTCTTTCCAAAAATCTGCTGACCTCTATTGTCATTTTTATGGCCTATAGCGTTATTATGTCCATTATATGGATGATTCTGGAGTCTCCGGATCTGGCAATTACCGAGGCTGCGGTGGGTGCCGGAGTTACCAGTGTGCTGTTCTATATTACATTGAAGAAGATTCACGCAATGAAGGGGGAAGAAGACGATGAAGCCGAGAAGTGATTATGAGCTTTCGTTATGGCGCCGTCTTGTTCGTTTTGTTGACGGAGAAAGTCTGGCGGATGTGGAAAGACGTGCGGAAGAAAACAGAGAAAACGATGCCCAGAATCAGCAGCTTGCGGATGTAGAGGCAGAGCGCATTTTTGAACAGGAAGAAAAAGAAGACCGGGAAGATCGTAAGCGCCGTTTGGAAATGGAGCACGAAAAAGAAGCGATTGCTTTGATGGAAAAGTATAAAAATTGGCCGAAGGAGCATGGTGTAAAGATTTTCGGTCGTCTGTACGCTGTTATGGCGGTGTTGCTTTGTGCCATCGTTATTACCACATTACTTGTTACTGTTTCTTATCTGCCGGAGTACGGTAGTCCGGATAACCCGAACAATAACGAAGTGGTGGAAGAGTATAATAAGGACGGTATCCACGACACCGGTGCGACCAACAATGTGGCAAGTATGATTCTGGATTATCGTGCCTTCGATACCTTAGGTGAGTCACATGTGTTGTTTGTGGCTGCGGTATGTGTGATGATATTGCTTCGTCTGGAATTAAATAAAGACGGAAAACCGACGGATGTAAAACGGGCGGAGGAGGAGAACGACCGCTTGTATGAGCCGAAGAACGATAAAATCTTACAGCTATCCGCAAAGATTCTTGTACCGATGATTATCATGTTCGGTATTTATGTGATTTTGAACGGTCACTTATCACCGGGCGGCGGATTTTCCGGCGGTGCGATTATCGGTGCGGGACTGATTTTGTATGTCAATGCCTTTGGCTTTGAAAAGGCATCCCGCATTA
Organism: Lachnospiraceae bacterium; assembly: GCA_017463035.1. Classification (GTDB taxonomy): domain Bacteria; phylum Bacillota; class Clostridia; order Lachnospirales; family Lachnospiraceae; genus SIG307. Next base: position 2,044 of record JAFTPY010000110.1, on the reverse strand, counting down.
TGAACCGGAAGAATTATGCGGTAATTTCTGTGATTCCGTTGCTGTTTTATGCAATTGCAAAAGGGTATTCCTTTTTTACGGGGGCGAATCATCTGGAGAGCGGAATTTCAACGGGAACGCCGGGGGCGATTCTTTCCGGCGGTCTTATTTTGCCGTTAAACATTTGTGTGGGTATTGTGGTTGCATGCACCATGTATCATTTCTATACGTTGTTCCGTAAAGGAGGAATGTAAGATGTTGGGAAATTTATTTGCGAATTATTACGAAGCGGTATCTATGGTTCTGTTCGGCATCGGTTTTACAACCTTGTTGTTAAACCGGAACATGATTAAGAAGATATTGGGACTGAATATCATGGATACGGCAATTTATTTGTTTTTGGCAGCAAAGGGATACATATTCGGAAGAAAGGTGCCGATTGTTACAGGTTCTGTGCCGGAGCCGGAGAAGTACATCAATCCAATTCCGACCGGGCTTGTGCTTACCGGTATCGTAGTATCCGTCAGTGTTACGGCGGTAATGTTATCGCTGACGATTCGTTTGTACAGAAGATATCATACGCTGGATATCGATGAAATCACGCGTTTGGTAAAGGAGGAAAAGTAATGGATTTTGTATGTAATTTTCCGTTTTTTTGCATCGTGTTATGTCTGGCCAGCGGTGTAATTTCTTCCGTACTAAAGCCGAAGGTGGCAAAGGCGGTCTCGGTTACGCTTGTTTCCGTGTGCCTGATTTGTTCTTTTTGCGTGCTGTTTTATACCATCGGAACGGGAGCGTCGTTTACCTATATGATGGGACATTTTCCGGCACCGTGGGGCAATGAAATCCGGGCAGGTGTACTGGAAGGTGTGATGGCAAGCTTTTTCTCCGTGATTATGCTGTTGTCGTTGCTGGGCGGAGAGAAGTATTTGAAGATTGATATTGAAGAGCCGAAGCAGAATTTATATTTTGTTTTGATTAATCTGTTGCTTAGTTCCTTGCTGGCCCTGGTGTATACCAATGACCTGTTTACCGCCTATGTGTTTGTGGAAATTAATACCATTGCGGCAGGTGGATTGATTATGATTCGCAGCAACGGTCACTCCATGCTGGCGGCAACGAAATATATGATTATGAGTTTGCTGGGCTCCGGTTTATTGTTAATCGGTATTACTTTGCAGTATGATTTGACCGGTCATCTTTTGATGAGTAATATTCAGGATTCCATTGCGGTTCTTGCGGCAAATCATGAGTATACGGTGCCGCTTACGGTAATTATCGGCTTAATAAGTGTAGGTATCGCCATCAAAAGCGCATTGTTTCCGTTTCATGCATGGCTTTCGGATGCTTACGGATATTCCACGGCGTCTTCTGCTGCGATTTTATCCAGTCTGGTGTCCAAGGCGTATATTTTTCTGTTAATCAAAATTATGTACCGTGTTATCGGAACGGATGTGTTTTGGGACAGTAAAATTACCAATGTGTTCTTTGCACTGGGTATTGCCGGGATGTTGTTCGGTTCTTTCAGTGCAATCAGAGAACATGATATGCGACGGATGATTGCGTTTTCTTCCGTGGCACAAATCGGATATATTTACATGGGGTTCGGGTTTGGCACGGAACTGGGTATGGTGGCTGCGGTATTCCATATTTTGTCCCATGCGGCAACCAAGTCCATGCTTTTTGTGGCATGTCGCGGTTTATCCGAGGTGTCGGGAGATAAAAAGGATTTTTCGGATTTGAAGGGCTCCGGTTTTCGGAATAAAATCGCGGGAGTGGCTTTTTCCGTAGGTGCATTTTCTATGGTGGGAGTACCGCTTTTTGCCGGATTTATTTCAAAGCTCTATTTGACGTCCGCCGCTCTTGAGGAAATGTCCGTAAAGATGCTTGTGGCAGTGATTACCTTGGCAATCAGTACCATTCTGAATGCGTTGTACTTTATTCGTGCGGTAATCTCAATTTATACACCGCGTAATGAACAATATCGTGACGCGTCCTTCCGCCCGGGAAAAACTTTTTGTATCGGTATGGTATGTTTTATAGTAATTAACTTTATTCTGGGTCT
>JAFTPY010000109.1 GCA_017463035.1 Lachnospiraceae bacterium | reverse complement strand
GAGATATTGACTAATATAAATCCGGATTATCCGAAGCTGGTGACGGAAGAGAGCTTTGGGTGGTATTTAGAGAATTATCCGATTGTTATGCGAAATATAGCTTTACGTGAGTATGAGTATGCGGTAAATAACTTGATGGTGTATCTTAATAAGGAAGAAGTGAGGCCGAAAAAAGAGTTTCCATACATATTAGGGCAACAGTTATCCGCGCTTAGGGAGGAACAAGATAAGTACGTCTTCTTTTCGAAGCATCTCATTCAGTGGTGTATTATGAATAATCAGAAAGAAAGGGCAAAGGATGAAATTAAAGAATGGATTGCGATATTGCCAGAGGATAATGATTTGAAGGTGTTTCAAAGAGTGTTAAAGGGAGAACAATGAGAGATGGTAAGCTGTAATAAATTTGCATGGACAGAAAGCTTGCCGCAATCTTTGCGCTGACTTGGTGAATTATTAGAGTGACAATATCAGAGTTAATGTCAAGGGTATAATTGATTGAAAACACAAGGGAGACTAGAATGGAAACAAGTTGTATTAAACCTTCTTTTGATACGAATCGACAGATTTTGGGGCATGTTTTGCCGCTTAACACTCCTTTTACGGTGGTTTTAGATAGTAGTGAGGCGTGCAATTTCAAGTGCAATTATTGTTTTCGTGCAGATTCGGATAAATCTGTTTGGGGATATGCCAAAGAAGGGAAGTTGATGGATTGGGAGTTGTTTTCTCAAGCTGTAGACCAGATTATGGAGTTTGATGAGCCGGTAAGGATGATTTCTCTTTCGAATCACGGTGAACCTCTATGTAACCGTCGTCTTCCGGATATGGTGCGCTATATAAAAGAAAAAGGCATTACAAGCAGGATATCCATTCATACCAATGCCTCCTTGTTAGATGAGGCCTATGTCTGTGATTTGGCAGATTCCGGGATCGATAAGGTGGTTGTTTCTCTTCAGGGAATGACTTCGGAAAAGTATAAACAGGTTTGTGGGGCTTCTGTAGATATAAATCGGCTGTACGATATGCTGAAGCTTTTTTCGGAAAAGAAACGTAATACGATGTTGCATGTGAAAGTGGCAGATGTGGCGCTGGAGCCGGGAGAAGAGGAATTGTTTTATGAAAGGTTTCTCCCGATTGCCGACCGCGTGTTTGTAGAGAAGATTGTACCGATTTGGAAAGGAACCGAGTTTTCGGAGCAGCAGGCAAAAACCATGGTGCAAAACAAATACGGTGCATTACTTCCGAAACAACAATGCTGTCCGGTATTGTTTCATACGATAGTGGTAACGCCGAAGGGTGACGTATATCCGTGTACCCAGCTTCTTTCTCCGAAACCTTTGGGAAATATAAAGGAAACTACATTGAAGCAGCTTTGGAACGGAGAAGAACGAAAGGAACTGTTAAGAAGACAATTGGAACGGTGTGCGCCGGAGATTTGTGTGGGGTGCTATATTAGGGATAACAGTATTTTCACGGAAGAAGATTTGATTGATGCGTACCGTGGTGAGATTTTGGAACGGTTGATGAAGAAATAAACGATGCCCCTTGGAAGTATGGTTGAACTCCCAAGGGGCTTTGTGTACCTATCCCTGCTATTGTTTGACTGCGAGAAGCGCTTTTAAGCGAGCAATTTCAGCGTCCTTTTCGGCAAGAACTTCGTCCTTCTCGGCGACTAACCGTTCCAGACCGCGGCGTACTCTGCGGGCTTCTTCTACCGCTTCGCAATAGGAACGGATTTTGAGATCCTGATTGGATTGGAGCAGGGTTTCCGCAGCATCGGAAACATATTCGTTTTCTTGTGCCATTTTCTTAATCGCCTCCCAAGTATCAGCTTTGAACAATCGTGCCCAGTGGTCGATGCCGCACTTGCGGTCTTCCTCTGTGGCAAGCTCTATCTGGCTTAAGTTTACCACAGATAAGACAAATTTGCTACTATATATTTCGTGATTTTTTACATTCAGAAGCTGAAAGGTGGCATAGAATTCCGGGGAGAGGTGCTCCAAATCAAAATCCAGAAATCCGATGTGATAGACCGGTTTTGCTTTGATATAGTCCTCGCCCTGCATGAGCTGGTCGAAGGTACGGCAGGCATAGCTTAAGGAGCGCTCCGGCCAGTTCTTTTCGTCTATAACCTGCACCTCGAAATTCAGAATGCGGTCGTTATTTAGTTTTACCTTCAAGTCAAGAATGAATTCCTTGTCCTTCGGCTGCTCTCCGAATTCAATCGGATTCAGAACCTCCACGGAAGTGATTTCCTCCGGAGTTATGTGCAGAAGAGAGGCGCAAAGGCCTCGCAGCGCTCTGGGATTCTTCTGGAAGACCACATGAAACATGCAGTCGTTCATAAGCCGGTAGTCTATTTTACCGGTGGCGTCCTGTAATGATGTACAATGTTGTAAGTTTGACAAGTTTCTCCTCCTTCGCGAAATAATCATACGTTTTGTTGCAAGCTTCATTCCATGGAATCTGAATCTCCCGGCGGACTCGCCGAAGAACCGGAGTAGTATTGTTCAGTATGCCTTGACACGCGCGCTGTGTCGGACGGGCACGACTCCGATAGAGGGGATGCCGATATTTTGTTCTCGACATCATGGATTTAGTATAGCATAACCGAGAGAAGGTTTCAAGACGATAGTTCGTCTGGACGGATATGAAACAATGCGAGAAAACCGAAAAAAGTGCTGATTTGATAAGGCTTATAGGGCTTTTGACATGTGTTGAAGGTTTGTGAGGGTTCCATAAAAAAGAGGGAGTGTATTTGGTGAATGTGACGGAAATTATAGGCATGGGACCTTCGCCCTAAATTTTCTGAAAAAAGTTTTTAAAAAGCTCTAAAGTTTTTTCTCGGCACTGTCGATATAGTTAGTGTAAGGACAAAGACATTGTCCGACGGGGAGCGAAAGAATTCCCGAAGGCAGACGTCCAATCCTAGGTGGATAGGCTGCCACAGACAAACAACCTAAACAAAAGTGCTCCGAAAGGATTCGGGGGACTTCATCCCTCATAGTGAGTGGATGGAACCATTATAAGGAGGTAATATTATGAGTATGGTAGTTCAACACAACATGCAGGCAATCAATGCCAACAGACAGTTAGGAATCGCAACAGGTGCAGTAGGAAAGTCCACTGAGAAGCT
>JAFTPY010000108.1 GCA_017463035.1 Lachnospiraceae bacterium | reverse complement strand
ATGCCGCCATACCTCCGATATTCTCGGAAATGGACATATTATTATCGTTTAATACAATCAACATCTTTGAATGGCTGCCGCCGATATGATTCAGTGCCTCATAGGCCATACCGCCGGACAGAGCCCCGTCTCCGATGACCGCCGCCACCTTATAATCCTCCCCCGCCAGGTCTCTTGCCGTAGCCAGACCTACCGCTGCGGAGATGGAAGTGGAACTGTGCCCCGTATCAAAAGCATCACAGTCGCTTTCCTTCCGCTTCGGGAAACCGCTTAAGCCCTCGTAAGTACGAAGGGTAGAAAACTCTTTTTTTCGTCCCGTCAGTATTTTATGAGTATATGCCTGATGCCCTACATCAAAGATCAGCTTGTCCTTCGGAAAATCCATGGCCAGATGCAACGCCATGGTAAGCTCCACCGCACCCAGATTCGATGCCAGATGTCCTCCGGTTTTGCTGATACTGCGTACCAAAAAGCCTCTGATTTCCTTTGCAAGCTTCCCATATTCTTTTTTATTCATTTTTTTGATATCATTGGGCTGATTGATTCGATCTAACAAGCCGGTTGTACTCATCCTAACTCCCTCCGGTATGGTTCATTCCTTTGTAATCTAGTATTCCCTCGTTACCAGGGATAATAAAAGTTCTTTTAAAAACGGATTCTCATGCAGGCATAGTTCAAAAACCTCCACCGCACGCTTAGAGTACTCTTTCACAAGACGTTCCGCTTCCTCGATTCCCACCAAAGTTACATAAGTACTCTTTTCATTTTTTTCATCGCTGTGAAGCGGTTTTCCCAGCTTACTTTCATCACCGATAACATCTAAAATATCATCTTTTATCTGAAAGGCCAATCCCACATAAACTCCCACGGTTTCCAGTAATGTCAGCTCACCTTCGTCCGCTCCCGCCAAAGCGGCACCTGCCATTAAGGCAGCGCACAAAAGTGCCGCGGTCTTCCGCTCGTTGATATAGTCAAGAAGCTCCTTGTTCTGCGGCTTTCCGGTCCATTCTAAATCTACGGTCTGTCCCGCAATCATGCCACGGACACCTGCCTTTTTTGCGATGATTTGCATGGCCTTGGCTGCATTGGCTCCCTGCTCGCATACAGCGTCACTCATCACCTCAAAGGCATAGTTAAGAAGTCCGTCTCCTGCCAATACCCCCATTGCTTCACCGTACTTGGCATGGGTAGTCAACTGTCCTCTGCGATACATATCGTTATCCATGGCCGGTAAATCATCGTGCACCAGAGAATAAGTATGAATCATCTCCAGTGCCGCCGCAAAGGGCTGCGCCGCACTATCCTTGCCGCCGAACATCTTGTATGCTTCCAGTAAAATCATGGGCCGAAGACGCTTTCCGCCTACCTCCACACTATAATTCATCGCTTCACAAAGAACCTTCTCTTTCCCGGACTCTTCCGGAAGAAACTCCTTTAAAAAAGCATTGATTTCTTCTGTTTTTTGTTGTTTGAGCTGTTCAAAGTCCATCAGGCTTCCTCCAAAATCTGCAACTCTTTCTCTACGGTATCCACTGCGTCGTTACACTCCTTTAACAATTCCATCCCTTTACGGTATTTCGCAAAGGCTTCCTCAAGAGGTAACTCCTGTGCTTCCAGTTCCGCTGTAATTGTTTCCAGTTCACCGAAAAGTTCTTCCAAGGTACGCTTTTTCTCCGTTTTCTGCACTGCTTTCTTCGATGTTGATTTCTTTTCTACAGCCGTAGTCTCGTCTGCATTTGCCATAGCTATACCCCTTTCTGCACGTTCTCATTATTCTTCCGACTGCTCCACCCTTGCGGTAAAAGCTCCGTCCGCAAGGGTCACCCGAACCGTATCCCGGGGCTTTACCTGTGCAATTGACGTTAACGGCTTTTTATCCGTTCCGGTAACATAAGCATATCCGCCGGAAAGCCGCGCTGCCGGAGACACCGCATGCAACCGTCCCGCCAAAAGTTCCAGACAATGTTTCTTCCGCACCAGATGCCGGTTCATGGCACTTTCCAAACGCTCCCCTGCATAGACAAGCTGTACTTTCTTAGCCTTTAGCATTCCAGCCGGTCCCACGCGTAACAGCTTCTCGTTATAGGTCGCTATCTTCGTCCGTGCCGCTTCAATTCTGCGACACATGGAATAGGTCAAATCCGTATGAAGCCCCGCCAAACCTTCCTCTAATACTCTGTATTCAAACACGGCTAACTCAGCCGCCGCGCTTGGCGTCGGCGCACGTAAATCCGCCGCAAAGTCCGTCAGCGCCACATCCACCTCATGACCTACCGCGCTGATTACCGGAGTCTCACACTCCGCCACCGCCCGGACCACGATTTCCGTGTTAAAGGCCATTAAATCCTCGGCACTTCCGCCTCCGCGACCGATAATAATTACATCAGGCTGTAACGCATCCAGCTTCCGAAGGGCTCTTGCCAAACTCTCCGGTGCCGTTTCTCCCTGCACCTGGGCAGGCTGTAAAATCAACTGTACGTAAGGGTTTCGCCGGTTTGCGATTTGCACAATATCACGTATGGCTGCACCGGTCTGTGCCGTTACAATGCCCACACGCCACGCATAAGCCGGTATGGGTTTCTTCCGCTCCGCATCAAACAATCCCTCTGCCGCCAGACGACGCTTAAGCTCCTCGATCTGTTCAAACAACTGACCGACGCCATCCTTTTCAATAGCCTCGGCATAAAGCTGATACTTGCCGTCTCTCTCATACACCTGCATACTGCCGTATACGATAACGCTCTGTCCCTCCTGCAAACGGAAGGTCATATTCCTGCAGGCACTAGCAAACATCACACAGGCCAGCTGTCCCATTTTATCCTTAACGGTAAAATACAGATGTCCCGAAGAATGGTACTTGCAGTTGGATACCTCGCCTTTCACGGCGAGGAACCTCAACCTGTCATCCCTCAAAAACATCTGTTTAATATACGCATTTACCTGACTGACCGAAAAAACCGGTTGGTTCATTCCGTCCCTCCTTGTAAGTCCTACGCTTCCACTAACTTTGCCAGAACACCGTTGATAAAGCCTGCGGACGCATCCGCACCGTACTTCTTCGCAAGCTCTACCGCCTCGTTAATCGCTACCTTCTCCGGTGTCTGCTCATCATAACGCATCTCATACAATGCCATACGAAGAAGTGTCAACTCCACTTTACCGATACGGTTCAATTTCCAACCGCTGGCTGCTTCGGAAAGCACTCCATCGATTTCGTCCCGATGACTGCAAATATCGTAAAAACGTGCCTTTACCTCCTCCGCATCGGTTCCCTCCGGCAAAGCGAGGAAACGATAACGTGCCGGCTCTCCCTGCTCGTCATCCGTCAGCTCGATTCCCTCAAAATACAGGGTAAGCTGCTCCTCCATCTCCTCCGCCTCATGAAAATCCTTGCGGAACAACAGTAAAAAAGTATGTTCTCTTAATTCACGCCTTGTCATAAAAATCTCCCTTATCTTGTGGTATTGGTATCGACTCCCACGATATGAACATTCACAACTTCTACGGAAAGTCCCACCATATTCTCAATGGCTGCCTTTACCTTTTCCTGAATTAACTTACAGGTCTTCGGAATGCTGTATCCGTAACGCATTTGAATGGATAAATCCACCTTAGCGCCAGCCTCGGTCATTTTAATATGAACACCCTTGGTCAGATTCTTCATACCGAGCTTACCTACCAGTTCGTTGGTAACATTCCCCTGCATTGCGGAAACACCTTCCACTTCGGTCGCCGCAAGTCCTGCAATGGTTGCAATTACATCATCCGCTATCATTACTTCCCCAATGGAAGAAATCTCCTTTGAAGACCAGTTTGTATTCTTAACGTCATTCTCTCTTGCCATAATACTGCCTCCGTTCCTTGCATACATTACACCGGAAAAAATTCCGAAACTGCAATTTATCTCAATTATATATAGTATACCATTTCTTTTCAAAAATGAAAAGCCTTTTTCTTAGGTTTTTACAGGAATCCCCGATTCCCGCATTACCGTATGTAAAATCAGTCCTCCTGCACCGCCGCCATAATGACAATATTTTCTGCTTCCGCACCGGTTTTACGCATCACGATATCTTCGATCTGGGCAATCTGACGATCCGTCACTTCCGTTGCATTAATGACCACATCCACTTCTTCCCCTACAATATTGACAACCGCATCCATAAAGCCCTTTGCCTCCAACAAAAGCTCCGCCGCCTGCTCTTTTTCGGAAATCTCCGTCATTTCCAGAAGCACATCAATCGCCTCCTGCTTCTGAGCCTCCGACAAGGTTTCATCCCCCAGCATATCCATCAAAATTTCTTTGTTCTTCGCTCTGGTCTGTTCACGATTCAATTTTGCATTTACCGCATAATCCCCGCGAATGGTAGTGCTGACGAGTACAGCCTCACCCGGGTCCTCCGCCACCTTTGCCACATCCGCCGTATCCGTTATCCCGGTACCGTCTGCGGATACTGCCTGGGCATTTTCATTTTCCGCAGCTGCCATAGACTGTCCCATCATATCTTCGTCTGAAATATCCCCGTAATATTCCGTCAAATCCCCGGCAGTGATTTCATAATGATTTCCTACCGTATTACCGGTCTGAACGGAATCTCCTCCGGCCGGATTCGCCGCATCCCCCGACATCTGCAAATATCCCGCCACAGCCAGCATCAGCGCCAACGATGTAATAATCACCTGATTTTTCTTAAAAATACCTTTCATGTTAACCTCCGATTAATTATTGATTATTTTTACCTTATGTGCCGGAACATCAAATAATGCCTGTACTGCCTCTGTTATGGCAAGTACCTTTGCATTCCCCGCTCCGGATATCACAACTACCACGCCTTCCACCTTCGGTGTCAGTTCTTTTGTCAAAAACGGGGTGTTCCCCGCCAATACCGTTTTCGTTTCCTCCGTACTTTTCCGTGAAGTACGCTCTCCGCCTCCGCCGTCCTTTTCCGCCAAATCCTCCGAATCCGTTGTTGTATCCTGCAATACTACCTTTTCTGTGGTAGAGGTTACGGTAATCATTGCCGTGACACTCGTTACTCCCTCTATGTTCCTTAACATCTCCTCCAGCTTCCGTTCCATACGTTCCGCATATTCTTCGGTCTGCTCTTCCCTTTGTTGTACAGAGGCTGCCGCATCCACCGTTTCTGTCTTTTCCCTGTGAAACAAATCCGGCACGGACAGAAGCAAAAGCAAAGCTCCCGCAGCAAAAATAATGGCCCACTCTTTCATGCCCGGTTCCTTTTTCCGCTTCTTATCCATTCTTTTCCTCCTTGATACTAACATATATATTATCCTCATCCAACCGATAGAAGTCCGCCAGTTTGTCCTTTATACGAATTTCTTCCGCGCTGACGGTTTTGTCGCTTTCCTTCTCTCCAAACACAATGGGAGCAATTTCAATCCGACTTGTATTTCCTTCTCTTTTCTGTTCTGCCGTAAGCGTCAGTCCCCGTATCGTTCCGAAATCCGCCTCCTCTGCCGACAAAGAAAAGTCCGCGTTCACCACCGCCAAACCGTCTTCCGCGAGAATTCCGGAAAGCTGGGTAACCAACTCCTCTTCGTAGGCTTCCAGTACCGCAAATTCATATCCTGCCTCCTTTGGCAGGGACAACCGCATCTCATCTCCGGATAACAACAGTGAAAGCTTCTGCTCTGCCGCGTACAACACCTTTTCTTCCCCACCGAACAGAGAAAGCAACGGACGTATAATCATAATCACCAAAATCATTCCGCACACCGGATGCACAAACCGCTCATAGGAGCTTCCCTTTAATAGTTGCATAATCAGATTCACAAACAGCAAAAAAAACAGCACTGTTTTCGCATAAGAAATAATGTCGCCCATCATACCGTGCCCCCTTTCCCCGTTAAAAGTAAAATGAAAAGAATTGTCAGTAAAAACAAAAGCATGGTATATAAAATCAATTGCATCAAAAGCCTGTGGGTTTTGGCTCCGTAACCGAGACAATCCGTAATCCGCCGGTCCGATACCGGCTGCAATACCGCCGCGCCGAACCGCAACGCAAGATTTGCGATACCTACCCGTACAAGCGGAATCAGGCATAGCAGAAAAATAACAACCGCCCCCGCCGCCCCGATAGTATTCTTTAGCAATACACCTGCTGCCAGCACCGTCTGGGAGGTTCCGGAAAGCAAATCTCCCACCACGGGAATCGCCCCCGCCGTCTTTATTATTGCAGACCTTTTTACCGCGTCAGCCGCCGGTGCAATCATTCCCTGTATGGTTCCGATTCCCAGCACTGCCGCCACGGAAAACTTCATAAGACCCTCCGCCACGGAATAAAAAATCCCCGCAAGCTTCGACAAAAAGTCCTCCTCTAAAATCCGGTTCAGTACCGAAAGCATGAAATATAATCCGATAACCGGAAGCACCACGTTCCGCAAAATCATCCCCACCACTCCGATTCCCATCATGGCAACGGAATAAAACACCGCAGAGCTCAATCCTCCGGAGGCCACGGAAATTCCGGCACAGTACGCAGGAATCAACGCCTTCATAAAGTCCAAAAGGGAAGTCAGTGCCTCTCCCGCAATTCCTCTGGAGGTGTCAAAAATTCGGAACAAACCACCCACAATAAGAAGGTAGGCCACAAAAAATCCGGTTTGGGAAGCCTGTCCCAGACGTCCCGTTTTTGAAAGAATATAAAACACTGCCGCCACAATCGCGATAAATATCAGCTCCTTAACCCCCGCAACTCCGTAAAACAAGCCGTGATACCCCGATTCTTTGATCAAAGAAAACAATTCCGAAAAAGGAATCTCTCCGTCCATCAGACCGCAAATAATATCCGAAAAGCTCGGTGTTTCCCCCTGCGGAAACAGTGTCTCTACCGTTTTGTCCAGCTCTGTATAGTCTATGGAAAAAAAATCCGTGCTCATACTTCCTCCCTCCGTTTATTTTCAACTTCTGCATGTCCATCCGCGTCCCGGTCAGCTACCACGTCATCCGGGCAATCGTCTCAAACAAAGACGTTACCACCGGCATACTGATTGCCAATATAGTCAGCTTTCCCACCAGCTCGATTTGTCCGCTGACAGCACTTTGCCCCGCATCTTTACAAAGTGCGGAGCCGAATTCCGCCAGATACGCCACCCCCAGAATCTTAAACAGAATTTTCAAATAGCCCTCCGGCAGCGTGATATAGGAAAACAGCTTCTTTAATTCTCCGATGACGGAAGTCAGCGTTCCTCCCGCAAACAATAAAATTAACACGCACGCCGCAAGACTCACCGCCATGGCAAACTCCGGTTTCCCCACCTTCATAAGCAACACGGCAAACACCGCCACCAGTCCGATTAAAACAACCTTCACCATCCGTCACACCTACATTTCAAACAACTTCATAATAGTGGAAAACAATTCCGCGATATACGGCACAATCCACATAAGCACCAGCAAAAGCCCGGCAAGGCTTACCAAAAATGCATGTTCTTCCCTGCCGGAATGCTTCAGCACCTGATTAATAACCGACACTAAAATTCCCACCGCCGCAATTTTAAAAATCAACTGTATTGTCATAAAAGCCTCCTAACTTCAGTACATGATTACCGCCAGAAAGATTCCTCCCAAAATACCGAGGCTCCGGTACAAATAAGACTTCTCTTTCTTTTTCTGTTTTTCCTGCGCAATAGCCAGACGGACATTTTCCGCGTAATAAGCTAACATCTGTACCTGCTTTTCTTTATCCCCGCCTCCCAGCAACAGAAACGTGTCAAGGAAGGCTTCCTGTTCTTCTTTTGTGATTATACTGTCCCGAAAGCCTTCCGTTACGCACTCTCTCAATTGTGTTTCGTAAGCCGCCCGTCCCTTTTCCAACCGTTTCGCAATACTTCTTATTACGATGCGATAAGTTCCTTCCTTAACCTCCTTTTTACTGTCTGCCGCCGCTTTCATTGCCTCCGGCAAAGGCTTTCCTCCGTGACTGATTTCGCTTTTTAACCGCAAAAGACAAAAATACAGTCCCTCAAACTCTTTGGTGCGCTCTTTCATTTTATGTACGGGACATGCCCCAAATCCGGCACCGGCAAGAATCACCAGTACCGCACCGATTAATTTTATATACTCCATGTTCAAACTTCCTTTTCAGTCTTCCTTTTTTATTCCGCATTATGTTCCGTTACTTTGTACTTGTTGTCAGTTTCCCCTCTCGTATTTCCCATTATCTGTCCTTCACAGTCATAGATTGCCTTTACACCAAATCTGCTTCCCTGTTTCTCCAGACACACATACCGTTCAAACCGTCGTTCCTCCCAAAGTGTACGCAACACCGGGTTCCGTGTAAGTTCCTCAAAACTATCGCCGTGGGCACTTGCCACCACCTTGCAACCGCTTCCTGCCGCCGCCCGGATAGCAAATACGTCCGCTTCCATACCGATTTCGTCCGCCGCAAGAATCTGCGGTGTCATGGAACGAAGAAGCATCCCCATAGCCTCTGCTTTGGGACACCCATCCATCACGTCCGTCCGCATCCCCAAATCATGCTGGGGAACGCCATAGTGACAAGCGGCCAGCTCCGACCGTTCGTCCGCCACCCCTACCCGCAGTCCGGCGTTCGACAACAGTCGAATCAAATCCCGGAGAAAGGT